>JASFTJ010000011.1:0-13275 GCA_050053615.1 Anaerolineae bacterium
CGTCTGCGTCTCCCCTCTCCTCCCTGAACTCAGCCGCGCCAGAACCAACCTGCGGATGGCAGTTTGCATGGTCTCGATGTCCTGCCTGGCATCCACAATGGCCCAGCGGTGCGGCGCCTGAGCAGCCATCGTCAGGTAGCCGTTGCGCACCCGTTTGTGAAAGGCAACCTCTTTCTGCTCCATCCGATTCCAGGCATCGCCCTTCCCTCTCGCTTTGCGCCGAAGCCCTAGCTCCACGGGCAGGTCTAGGCACAAGGTCAAATCGGGCGCCAGGCCGGCGGTAGCATACTCGGTGATGGTTTGCAACATGTGTAGGTCCTGTTGATGCCCATAGCCTTGGTAAGCCAAGCTCGAATCGGCGTAGCGATCGCACAAGACGACACCGCCCCGCGCCAGATGCGCGCGAATGACCTGACCGACGTGCTGCGCCCGCGCAGCCGAAAAGAGCAGGAACTCGGTAGGCGGCAGCATCTCGGTGTGGGCCGGATCGAGCAAGACAGCTCGCACCCGGTCACCGATGGGAGTGCCGCCGGGTTCGCGGGTGGCGAGGACGTCAAGGCCCTGCTGTCGAAGATAAGGGGCCAGGAGGCGTAGCTGGGTAGTCTTACCACAGCCCTCCGGACCTTCGAACGTGACGAAAAGACCCAATGTACTCCCTCTCGATTCGCTTGGGATGGTTTTCTCCGGCTGCGTCTGGAAGCTTCCAAAGGACAACTCCATCGACCTGCAACCTTTCGAATTATACTCGAAAAGGAGGCAGGCGGCAAGCAGCTGCAGGACAATGGGGGCGCAGATATGGCAACAAGGAATCTGACATGATCAGCACCATCTTTGAACATTCTTCTTGACGGCCAAAACGTTTTGGAGTATAATAGAAGCACCTACCCGAAACGTTTTGAGCCGTGGTTGTCTCTGGAGGAGGGACGTACGTGAAACCTGTCACGCTCAAGGACCTGGCGGCCAAACTAGATTTGTCCATTACTACCGTCTCGCGAGCCCTAGCGGGCTATGACGACGTGGCCGATGCCACGCGCCAGCGGGTTCTTCAGGCTGCTGACGAGCTAGGCTATGTCCCTGACGTGATCGCCCGGCGACTGCAGAAAGGCCGCACCGACACCATCGGTTTTGTAATCCCCACCCCTGGTCCCCGTTTCTCCGATCCGTTCTTCAGTGAACTGTTGGCTGGCATCGGCAACGAGGCAGCACGTCACAACTTTGACCTCCTGGTCTCCACACGCCCTCCCAACACGCCTGAAGAGCATGCAGCCTACCGGCGTATGGCCGAGGGCCGGCTGGTGGACGGGCTGTTGGTGGTTCGCACCCGACTCGAGGACCGTCGCATCGCGTACCTGTCCCAGATCGGATTCCCTTTTGTGGCCTTTGGTCGATCCGACCTGGACATAGATTATCCGTACGTTGACGAGGATGGGTTTCGGGGACTGGAACTGGTTACCGAACACTTGATCAGCCTAGGCCACCGACGGTTGGCGTTCATCTCATCCCCTGAAGAGCTGATGTTCACCGTCCACCGCCGCGCTGGCCTGGAGGCCACTCTAAAGCGCAATGAACTGCCCTGCAAGCCAGAGTACTGTGTTCTGGGTGACCTGACTCAGCGGGGAGGATTCAGAGCTATGAATGGACTACTGGATCTGGCTTCCCCTCCCACGGCTGTTGTTGCCTACAATGACCTGATGGCCTTGGGCGCCATCAGCGCTGTTCAGAAGCGAGGTTTGGTGGTAGGAGACGGTGTGGCGGTCACGGGCTTTGACGACATTCCCTTGGCGGAGCATTCACATCCGCCGCTGACCACTGTGCGCCAGCCGATCTATGACATCGGCCGCCAAGTTTGCGAAATGTTGATCCGGTTGATCCACGGCGAAGAGCTGCCCAAGCGCCACGTCCTGCTGCAACCAGAACTGATCGTCCGTGAGTCCACCGGGGTAGTTTCTTGATTCGGAAAGGAGGTGAACGAGTTCAAGCGAAAATCACAGATCGCTGAACGCTGCTTGGAGCAGACGAATCGACATATCCACGAAACTAAGAGATTGATCGAACAATCCAATCTTGAGAGGAGAAGATCATGAAAAAGTCAGTCGCACTCAGTCTTGTGTTGGTCCTGCTGGCGACAATGGTGGTCGCATGTGGCCCCACGCCGGAACCAGAGATCATCAAGGAAACAGTGGTGGTCACCCAGGAAGTCGAGAAAGAAGTCGAGAAAGAGGTGATTGTCACCAAAGAGGTCGAAAAAGAAGTCGTGGTGACCGAAGAGGTCGAAAAGGTCGTCACCGTTGAGGTGGAAAAAGAGCCGGAAGTCGTCGTCGAGTTCTGGACCACCGATAACGAGGAGGAGCGGGTGGACGTCTATGAGGCGGTCGCCGCTCGATTCATGGAAGAACATCCCGAGATCGAAGTGCGCATCGTTCCTATCGAGGAAGCAGGCGTGACCCAGCGCATGGCGACGTCCCTAGCCGCTAACCGCCCACCGGATATCATTCGCATGGGCGTGGAGCGCGTGGCCGCCTTTGCCGCCGACGAGATCCTGGACGAGGACGCCGCCCAAGCCGTGATCGATGCCGTGGGCAAGGATGACTTTCGCGCTGGCCCACTGCAGATGGTCACCAACCCCGCCACCGGCAACTATGCCGCCATCCCCTTCGACGGCTGGATCCAGGCCATCTGGTACCGCAACGACTCGTTCGAAACAGCGGGCCTCAACGCGCCGCTCACCTGGGACGACATCAACGCCGCCTGCGACGCCCTGCCGGGCACGGGCAACCTGCTGTATGCTCTGACCCTGGGCACCGATCCAGGCCAAAACTATCCGCACCAGGTCTTTGAGCAGGTGGCCATGTCCAACGACGCCTGGCCTTTTGACGAAGACGGCAACGTGACCATGAACACGCCCGAGATGATCGAAGCGCTCGAGTTTTACGCCGGGCTGCAACGCTGCGCTATGCCTGGTCCACAGTACTGGCGCGGCGCGCGCGAGGCCTATGAGCTCGATCAGTCAGGCATGCTCTTCTACAGCACCTACATCATGGACGACTTGGTTGACGGCTCCGGCTTGGAGGGCGGCGGCCAGGTCGAGATCACCGTGGAGGATCTGCCGGGCAAGACCGGCTTTGCCTCGATGATGGAGGGTCCCAACGGGGCCGCCTCGTACGGGCAGTTGGTCACCCTGGCCATCCCCAAGGGCGCCGATCCTCAGGCGGTGGACGTAGCTGCATGGTTCCTGACCGAGCAAAACTACATCGACGTGCTGGCCCTGGCCCCCTTCGGCAAGGTGCCGGTGCTCAAGAGCGCTGTAGACGGCTGGTCGGAGCTGAGCCCCTACTTTGCCAACTACTCGGAGGAGACGCTGGGGCAGATCGCCAATGGCTTCGAGACAATGCAGCGCTGGCTCTTCCGCCCTGACTATGACACCACCGAACGTGCTGTCATCGGCGACATCGAGGGCCGGCTGTTGATCCCGCAGGCCATCAGCAACATCGCCCTGGAGGGCACCATGACGCCCGAGACCGCGGCCGAGTGGCTGCAGGAACAGGTCGAGGCACTGCTGGCTGAACGACAAGAATAGATGGAATAGCGGGTAGAGACTGGGCCAGTCGCACAGACTGGCCCAGTCTACAAGGAGGAGAATATGGCTGTTTCAGCTCAAACCGCAAAGCCGCCGGGACGTCGGCGGTGGCGCTCCATCAAAGCCCAGGAGGCGCGCCTAGCCTGGATCTTGATTCTGCCTACAGCGCTGATCGTCTTTGGCGTGGTCCTCTTCCCAGCGATTTTCAGCATCTGGATCAGTTTTCACGATGTGGGACTCAAAGAACTCGGCAACGTCTTTCAGGCGGAATTCGTGGGCCTGGACAACTATCGCGCCGTCATCAACGACTTTGCCTTCAAGTTCCAGGGCATGCAGAGCTGGGGGGCGGCGGTCACCAGCGTGGTGTTTTCGTTCCTCTCGACGATACTGACCATGGCCGTCGGTTTGATTGCAGCTTTGGTACTCAACCGACGCTTCCGCGCTCGCGGGCTGGCGCGGGCGATCTTTTTGTTTCCTTACGTGGCGCCTGTCGTCAGCATTGCCTTCGTCTGGCGCTGGATCCTCGACCCCCGTCCCTCCGGGGTGCTCAACGACGTGCTGATGGGACTGGGCTTCATCGAACTGCCCAAGGCGTATCTGGCGCAGAGGGGGCTGGCGCTTGTGCTCGTCATCGTCTTTACCGCCTGGCGCTACTTCCCCTTCGCGATGCTCATGATCCTGGCCCGGCTGCAAGCCCTGGATCGAACTCTGTACGAAGCCGCGGAGGTGGATGGCGCCGGTGAGGTGGCCAAGTTTTGGTACATCACGCTGCCCGAGTTGCGGTATGTGCTGGGCGCCATCTTTTTGCTGCGCCTGATTTGGACCTTCAACAAGTTTGACGATATCTGGCTGCTGACCGGCGGCGGCTTTGGCACCAACGTCTTGCCAGTACTAACCTATCAGTTTAGCTTCAAGATGAACGACTTTGGCAAAGGTTCAGCCAATGCCATGATCTTGTTGCTCATTCTGATCGTGTTCCTGGTGTTCTACGTTGGTTTTGTCATGCGCCGGGTGGAGGAGTAGGCTATCATGAGTGCACAGAGTATCGATCGTTCGGCAAGTAGCGAAAGCCTAAATATCTTTGAGCATTTGGCCCGCCGGTTCACGCTGCGCCAGTTCCTCTTTCTCATCACGCTGACCTTCTTCCTGGTCAGCATCCTGTTTCCTTTCTACTGGCTGGTCAGTTCTTCTTTCAAGAGTTATGCCGAGATCGGCGGCCGAGAACCCGTCTACATCCCCGGCGCGCTGCGGCTGGATGCCTACCAAGAGTTGTTCGATCCTACCCACGAAAGTTATCAGCGCTTTGGCATCAACATTATTAATACTGTCAAACTCTCGGTGCCTACGGCTCTTATCGCTGTGATCCTATCCACCCTGGGCGCATATGCCGTGGCCAGGCTACGCTTTCGCGGCAGAGACGTGATGCTCAACAGCATCTTGTTGGTTTATCTCTTCCCGGGCATCCTGCTCATCATTCCGCTCTTTGCGATGCTGTCGCAGATCGGGGCCAGAGTGGGCTTTGAGGTGCGCGATAATTTGGTAGTCCTCATGTTCACATACCTGGCCCAGACGCTGCCCGTAGCATTGTATATGCTGGCCAATTACTTTCGCACCATCCCCCACGAGATCGAGCAAGCTGGCCTGATTGACGGCTGCACGCGCGCGAGCGTCATCTGGCGCATCACGATCCCGCTGGCCATTCCTGCACTGGTCTCTGTGTTCATCTACACGTTTATGATCGCCTGGAACGAATACCTCTACGCCTTTGTCTTTCTCAACGACAACAACATGTTTACCATGCCGATCAAGATCAATGCCATTTTCAACGACCCGCAACCGCGCCCACACGTGGTCATGGCTGCCTCAACCATCATGACTCTGCCAGTGGTATTTCTCTTCCTGTCGCTCGAGCGCTTCCTGGCCGAAGGACTGTCCGCAGGCGGCGTTAAGGGCTAGAGGCACAAGGATACAAGCATAAAGAATAGATTGTAAATGATTAGGGTTGAAAGAAAAGACCAATAATGCCAGAACTGCGTAAGGATCCAGTGTTAGGTCGATGGGTCATCATCGCCACCGAGCGAGCCAAGAGGCCCTCTGACTTTAGCGTGGCTCGTGAGAAGAAAAAGCCCGGCCCCTGTCCCTTCTGCGAGGAGCAGGAATCCAAGACCCCGCCGGAGGTCTATGCGGTGCGCGCAGACGGCACCGCGTCGGATACGCCGGGCTGGAAGGTGCGGGTCATCCCCAACAAGTATCCAGCCCTCAGCAACGAAGGACAACTCAATCGAGTAGGCGTGGGCCTGTGCGACATGATGAACGGGGTAGGGGAGCACGAGGTGATCGTCGAGACCCCCGAGCATGAAAAGGACCTGGTGGATCTCCCTGCGGATCACATCGCCAAGGTGCTGCAGACCTATCGCCGGAGAATCATGGACCTGGAAAAAGACGAACGGCTCAAGTACGTACTGATCTTTAAGAACCAGGGCCGGTCTGCCGGCGCCTCGCTGCAACATGCCCACTCACAGCTGATCGCCACGCCCATCACCCCCAAGCGGGTTAAGGAAAAATTAGGCGGAGCCAAGGCATACTTTGAGTACAAGCACCGATGCCTCTTCTGTGACTATATCAAGCAGGAGACAGAGCTCTTTGGAGAGAGACTGGTAGCCGAGACGGCCCAATTTGTCGCGCTATCTCCATTCGCCGCCCGGTTTCCTTTCGAAATGTGGATCTTGCCCAAGCGGCACGCTTGTGACTTTACCTACATCGAGGATGAAGAGATCGCTGATCTGAGTCGGATGATCAAGCTGGTCCTGGGAAAATTGCGGGCAACCCTGGACGATCCTCCTTTCAATTACGTGCTTCACATGGCTCCCTTCCGGCGCCCACGAGGCGGCTACTGGACGACCATCGAAGAAGACTATCACTGGCACATCGAGCTGATGCCCCGGCTGACACGGATCGCAGGATTCGAATGGGGTTCGGGCTTTTACATCAACCCCACTCCTCCTGAGGTGGCAGCCGGGATTCTGCGCGACATGGAGGCATAGATCGCTACGAGTCTGGAGGAGAAAGCCGAATGAAGATCGGTTTTATCTCGACGCGCTTGGCCGGCACCGACGGCGTCTCGCTGGAGACACACAAGTGGGCGGACGTGGCCTGTCGCCTGGGTCACGAGGTCTACTATTGCGCCGGCGAACTGGAGGAGGACGGTGATGGACCCCAGCCCACACTGATCCCGGAGCTCCACTTTCGCGATCCGGAGGCAGAGGCCATCGGCAGGATGATCTTTGGGCGCTTGGAGCCCCCGGACGGTTTGTCGCGCCGCCTGGAAAAGGCCACTGAGCGCATCGCCGCTCAGCTCCGTGGCTGGCTGCGCAAGACCGGCCTCGACGTGATGGTAGTCGAGAATGCGCTGGCCATTCCCATGCACGTGCCACTAGGGTTGGCTCTCGCCCGTGTTATCAAAGAGACCGAGATCCCCACCATCGGCCACCACCACGACTTTTACTGGGAGCGGCAGCGCTTCCGACTGAACTGTATCCCCGAAATGCTGAGAAAGACCTTCCCGCCGGACCTGCCGTCCATCCGGCACGTGGTCATCAACAGCCTGGCTCAACGCGACCTCAAGTTCTTCCGCGGCTTGGATGCCAGGCTCGTGCCCAACGTCTTTGACTATGCCACGCCGGCGCCTGGGATCGACGAGTACAACCAGGACTTTCGCAAGGCGATGGGGTTTTCGGCCTACGACTGGCTTTTCCTCCAGCCGACCCGCGTCGTCGCTCGCAAGGGCATCGACATCTCCTTCGAGTTGCTGCGCCGCCTGCGGGAGCCGCGCGCTCGGCTGGTCATCAGCCACCAGGCCGGCGATGAGGGCATGGCTTACTACCGCCAACTTTTGGATCGCGCCGAGGCTATGAACGTCGAGGTCCACTACCTAGCCGGTTTCATCGAGGAGCAACGGGTGAAACGCAACGGCCGGAAATCCTACACCCTGTGGGATGTCTATCCCCACGCCGACTTTGTCACCTATCCCTCCCTTTATGAAGGATTCGGCAACGCGCTGCTGGAAGCGATCTATTTCCGCAAACCGGTGCTGATCAACCGTTACAGCGTCTATGTGGCCGACATTGCGCCGCTGGGCTTTGACTTTGTCGAGGTGGATGGCTGGATCACCGATGAAGTAGTCGCCCAAGTGCGCCGTTTCTTGGACGATCCAGGTCGGTGCCAGGCCGCAGTAGACAGGAACTACGAGCTAGCCCGTCAGCACTTTTCGCATGAGGTATTGGCCGATGCACTGAAACGATTGCTATCTGACTAAGGGCTCCGCTGAAAAAGGTCTTTTCAGCAGGAGATAAGGGGGTGTACCCGTTTTCTCTCGACTGCCCTTTTTTCAGGGCAGTCACTAATCAGCCTACCCTCTCGCACACTCCGGCCTTTGGGGATCATTGAAGCTTTCCCTGGAGCGACTGTCCAGAAGTGGTCAACCGAGTCGAGGGGGAAACACACCTTGAGGAGACCTGATCTCACCATGGCCGTCTTTCGCATCTCTGAGTCCCTGCAAAATCGAATCGTAGATCACCTCAGTTTTCTGTACGGCGCCGAGCAGACCGGTTCGGTATGGCAGCGCCTGGAAGCAATCCTACGCGATTTTCACCGGCGCAATCCCATTCTGGCCTCAAGTACTGCTGTAGAGCCGCTTACAGAGCGCGACGCCATTCTGATCACCTACGGCGACCAGTTTCAAGAGCCGGGCGTGCCGCCACTAAGGACCCTGTACGAGGTGCTCACCGAGACGCTGGACCACCCAGTTTCCGGGGTGCACATCCTGCCTTTCTTCCCATACTCCTCTGACGACGGCTTTTCGGTGATTGACTACACCCAGGTCAACCCGGAGTTTGGCGCCTGGGATGATGTGGAGCAGCTGGGCCAAGAATTCCGCCTGATGTTCGACGCCGTCATCAACCATATCTCTCAGCATAGCAAGTGGTTCCAGCGCTTCTTGGCAGGCGACCCAGAGTACGCCGACTGGTTCATCGCCTTCGAACCAGATGCTCCCACCGACTGGATACCACAGGTGACGCGGCCCCGGCCCTGGCCTCTGCTCACCCCGGTGCAGACCGCCGATGGCGAAAAACTGGTATGGACCACGTTCAGCGAGGACCAGATCGACCTGAACTATGCCGAGCCGGCGTTGCTCCTCAGGATCCTCGAGATCTTGTTGCTCTATGTTGAGAAAGGCGCCCAGATAATCCGCCTCGACGCCATCGCGTATCTGTGGAAAACGACCGGCACCTCCTGCATCCACCTGGAAGAGGCCCACCGCGTGGTCAAGCTCATGCGCTGTGTGCTGGATGCCGTCGCGCCGGGAACCATCCTCATCACCGAGACCAACGTGCCCCACGAGGAGAACATTAGCTACTTTGGCGACCCCATCCCCGGGGAAGAACGCACCGACGAGGCGCAGCTAGTTTACCAATTCCCTCTGCCGCCATTGGTCATGCACAGCATCCTCTCCGGCAGCGCGCGTGTACTCTCCGAGTGGGCCGCCAGTCTCGAGGTGCCCCCACAAGCCACGTTCTTTAACTTTACCGCCTCTCACGATGGTGTCGGCGTAATGCCCGCCCGCGGTCTGCTGAGCAAAGCCGAGATTCAGTCACTGGTGGATACCACCTTGGCCCACGGCGGACGGGTATCGTACAAGACCAATCCGGATGGCAGCAAGAGTGTATATGAGCTAAACATCTCCTATCTGGACGCCCTTTCTGACCCCGCAGCCGATGAGCCGGCGGCCATTCAAGTCCAGCGATTCACCGTCAGCCAGGCCATCATGCTGGCCCTGGCGGGTCTGCCGGGTATCTATGTCCACAGTCTGCTCGGCTCGCAGAGTTGGCAGGAGGGTGCGGCACAAACCGGGCACAATCGCACCATCAACCGCCAAAAGTTCGACCGGGCCGCCTTGGAACACCAACTGGCCGATCCCAACTCCCTGCGCAGCCAGGTGTTTTCCGCGTACCTCCGCCTCTTGCGCGCTCGCGCCTCTGATCCAGCTTTCCATCCCTACGGCGACCAGCGGGTGCTTTTCCTCAACGATAGCGTCTTGGCCCTGCTTCGCACCTCCCCGGACGGTGAGAGCCGGGTTCTGTGCCTGCACAACGTCTCCGACGAGGTCCAGCTCGTGCAACTGCCTCCGGCCGATCTCCAATTGCCAACAGGCGCCTGGCAAGAGCTGCTCACCGGTGAGATGTATACCATCAGTGAGGGGCAGGGTCCTTTTCCTCTACCACCGTACGCGGCACGCTGGCTAAAGCCCTGAGGGGCAGTCTCAAGCAACAACGCCCGCAGTTGCCTTTTTCGCCGAATCGTGGTATAAAAGGAGCTGGTTGGGACATTACCCGCAAAGATTTTCCAGAGAAAGGAGTTTTTCCTATGTCTCCGTGGCTCAAAGCAGGTCTGGTTGGTGCAGTTGTGCTTGTTGTACTCAACTTGCTGGGATTGATCCCCTGTGTGGGGCTTATCACATGCATCTTGGGGCTGTTTGCGTACGTGGCCATTGGGGCCCTGGCCGCCTATTGGATGCCCCCAATACGCATGGCGGGGCCGGCCGCAGGTCAGGGCGCGCTGGCAGCCGGATTGGCGGCGGTGATCGGTGGCATCGTGAATGCCATTGTAATGCTCATCCGGACGGCTATCGTGGGCTCGGCGGAGATTCTATCTCAGATCCCCCCTGAGACGCTCCGACAACTGGAGCAGGCGGGAGTAGACCCCCAGATGTTCAGACAGTTCGTGGGACCAGGTGGCGCTTTGCTGGGTGGCAGCATCTGCTGCATTGGCGGGTTGATTCTAGCTGTGATCCTGGGCGCTATTGGCGGGGCTGCTTTCGCAGCCATTCAGCAAGACTGACAAGGGTAATAGACCCCAACCCGGGCTGCCTCCGCAGGGGGCAGCCCTTTTCCTTGGACTGGCAGATCTCACCAGCTTGCCAACTGCCGGTACCGAGCGAGACAGCGGGGTCTATGGAGTGAACGAGAGGGTAAGACGATGACGGCGGATCTGCCTAATGATCTTGAACAGAACAAGGAAGCTGTACACTGCTCTGCCTGCGGGGCGATCATGGACTCGGACGATATAGCCTGTCCTCAATGCGGGGCCGAGTTCGGCTTCTACTGCCCGGAATGTGACAAGGAGATTGCCCCCGATGCCACCGTATGTGCGCATTGCGGTACAGAGTTCGATGAAGGCGTTGAGGACGAGGTTGTAGACTCTATCGAGGAGCCCGAACCCACAATTGAACGGGCTGAGTATTGCGCCAATTGCGGCGAACCCGTCGCCGTGCAGGCCCAAGAGTGTCCCTCATGTGGCATGGACCTCTGCCCAGATTGCGGCAATCCCCTTGAGCCGGAAGATGCGGTCTGCCCCTACTGCGGCGCAGAGTTTGCTTTCTCTTGCCCAGAGTGCGGCGAGGATCTACCGGCAGAGGCCGACGTCTGTCCCCACTGTGGCTTGGAGTTCGAAGAGGCTGGCGAGGATGACTGAGGAGGGCGAAAGCGACACCACAGCCCTCACGTCGGATCTTGTCGCGGAGCATCCGGATACGCTTCGTTGTCCCAATCCTGATTGTGGAGCCGACGTCTACCACACCGATGGCATCGCTCTGCCTGCGGTCACCCGCTTGACACCTCGAATGAGGCGGATAAAGTCTGTCCCGCCTGTGGGCTGAAACTGAGTTTTGCTTGTCCAGGATGTAACTTCCCGCTAGCAGTGGGAGCCAAACTCTGCGCCGGAGTGCAGCGTTTCTTTTGTGCGGCGCTGTCCGGCCTGCGAGGCCGAGGTTGGCGCTGAGGACCGCCTATGTCCCAACTGCGGTGAGCCGACTGACGACTGAACAGCAGATACGAGGGATATGCAGATCTTGTCAAGATCCCTTGCACATGCACTGTTCTTTCCTATAACAGCCCTTGGACGTACCCCCCGTCCACCTGGATCGTGGTTCCCGTGATATAGCTGGCTCGCTCTGACGCGAGAAAAGCCACCAGAGCCGCTAGTTCCTCCGGCTCGGCCATGCGTTTCATGGGAAAGTCAGCTGTGATCTCGTCCAAGACCTTGTCTGCGCTCTTGCCTTCGTCGGCGGCGCGCGACTCGACGAGTTCTACGACGCGGTCGGTACGAGTGTAGCTCGGGGCTACGTTGTTGATGGTGATGCCGTCGGCGGCCACCTGCATCGAGAGGGTCTTGGCCAGCCCCACCACCCCGGGCCGGTAGGTGTTGGACAACAGCAGATTGTCGATGGGTTGCTTGACAGAGACCGAGGTGATGTTGACAATGCGGCCCCACTGCTGGGCGCGCATGGTCGGCAGCACGGCCCGGATCAAGCGAACGGCGCTCATCAGAGTCAGTTGGTGGGCTGTCAGCCAGTCTTTGTCGTCAAAACCATCAAAGTATCCAGCCGGCGGACCGCCGTTGTTGGTGACCAACACGTCGATACGGCCATAGCGACGCAGCGTTTCGTCAGCCAGGTGCTGGATCTGCGCTGGGTCGGTTAGGTCCACAGCTAGCCACATCTCGGCCTGGATCTCGTCGGCAGCCGCCTCCAAGTCCTGGGCGTGCCGGGCGCAGATGACGACGTGGGCACCCTCTCGGGCCAGTTCCAGCGCACAGGCCCTACCCAGGCCCCGGCTTGACGCAGCGACGATAGCTACTCGATCCATCAATCCCAAGTCCATCTATCCACCTCCACTTGCAGGTTCGCCCCTGTCCATGGCCATGAACAGGGCCACGACTCGTTCCATCACACGATGTGCAACCAACTCTTTGGCCAGCAAGGGCAACTCGGTCACAGTGCCGTCTGCGCCGATGATGATGACCTGGTTCGCGGCGGCTCCCATCGCCTGACGCGGGTCGTTGGCCACGATCAGGTCCAGGCGCTTGCGCTGGAGCTTGCTTCGCGCGTTTTCCACCAGATTCTCCGTCTCTGCAGCAAAACCGACGACGACCTGGTCGTCGCGCCGCTGTCCTGCCACCTCTGCCAAGATGTCGGGCGTGCGGACCAGACTCAGTGCTAGGCCCTCTTTATCCTTTTTGATCTTTTGCTCAGCGACTGCCGTAGGGCGGTAGTCAGCCACGGCGGCGGCCATGAGCAGTGCATCCGCGTCGGGCAGGGCGCGGAGCACGGCATCACGCATCTCGGCGGCGGTTTCGACCGACACCAGCTCTGCGCCGAAAGGGACTGTCCTTCCCGTGGTGCTGATCAGCGTAACCTGGGCGCCGCGGTCGCGGGCGGCCCTGGCCAGGGCGTAGCCCATCTGTCCTGAGGAGCGGTTGCCCAGGTAACGAATTGGGTCCAGCGGTTCCCGCGTGCCCCCGGCGGTGATGATCACCCGTCGTCCAGCCAGTGGTCCGCCACGGCCCAACACCCAGCGCGCCGCATCCAGGATCTCCTCCGGCTCCGCCATGCGCCCCGAGCCGCTGGCGCCCGAAGCCAGCCGGCCCTCACCCGGTCCGACAAGGGTCACATCACGGAGTCGGCGCAGTCGGTCCACGTTCTCCTGGGTCAAGGGATTGATCCACATGTGGCTTTCCATGGCCGGGGCCAGCAGGATCGGGGCCTCGGTAGCCAAAGCCGTCGCAGTCAGCATGTTGTCAGCCAGACCAGCAGCCAGTTTGGCGATGGTGTTGGCCGTGGCCGGGGCGATGATCAACAAATC
>JASFTJ010000012.1:0-12718 GCA_050053615.1 Anaerolineae bacterium
CTGTTATCTCCACGGCTGAAGGGGGGCGACTTTGCCCTTCGGTGGTAGCCTTCACCAAAAACAAGGAACGATTGGTAGGCCAGACCGCTCGACGGCAGGCGGTGGTCAATTCGGACAACACGATTTTCTCCATCAAGCGGCTGATGGGCCGCCGTTATGGCGATCCAGAAGTGGAAAAAGCCCGCGAGATTCTGCCCTACAAGATCATTGAAGGGAAAAGCGGCGATGCACGGGTGTACGTTCCGCAGACTGATAAGGATTACACTCCTCAGGAGATCTCGGCCATGATCCTGCGCAAGCTAGCCAACGACGCAGAGGCCTATCTGGGCGAAAAAACAACCCAGGCGGTCATCACCGTACCGGCCTACTTTAACGACTCGCAGCGTCAGGCAACCAAAGACGCAGGCAAGATCGCCGGCCTGGAAGTCTTGCGCATTATCAACGAGCCGACGGCGGCTTCGCTGGCCTACGGCCTGGACAAAAAAGACGCCGAAACTATCCTGGTGTTCGATCTGGGCGGTGGCACCTTTGATGTATCCATCCTGGATGTCGGGGAAGGTGTCGTGGAGGTCCAGGCGACCAGCGGTGACACGTTCCTCGGTGGCGACGACTGGGACCAGCGTATCGTGGATTACGTCGCCGACGAGTTCAAAAAAGACCAGGGAATCGACCTGCGGCAGGACCGCCAGGCGCTTCAACGCCTGAAGGAGGCAGCCGAGAAAGCCAAGATCGAGCTTTCGACAGTGCTCGAGACCGAGATCAACCTGCCCTTTGTCACCGCCGACGCCAGTGGTCCAAAACACCTGCAGATCAAGCTGACGCGAGCCAAGCTGGAGCAGCTAACCGATGATCTGGTGGAACGCTGCCGCGGTCCGTTCGAGCAGGCGCTAAAAGACGCCAAGCTTTCGGCAAACGACATCGACGAGGTGGTCCTGGTCGGCGGCGCAACGCGCATGCCCATGATCCAGGAACTGGTGCGCAGTTTGACCAACGGCAAGGAGCCGCACAGGGGCGTCAACCCTGACGAGGTCGTGGCCGTAGGCGCGGCCATCCAGGCTGGCGTGCTCGCTGGTGACGTCAAGGATGTACTGCTCCTGGACGTGACGCCGCTGACGCTGGGCGTCGAGACGCTGGGTGAGGTGATGACGCCGCTCATCGAACGCAACACCACCATCCCGGTGCGCAAGAGCGAGATCTTTAGCACGGCCGCGGACGGTCAAACGGCGGTGACCATCCACGTGCTGCAGGGCGAGCGCCCCATGGCGGCCGACAACATGACGTTGGGCCGCTTCAACCTGGAGGGCATCCCGCCCGCACCACGGGGCGTGCCCCAGATCGAGGTTACGTTCGACATCGACGCCAACGGCATCCTGAACGTATCGGCACAGGACAAGGCGACGGGCAAAGAGCAAAAGATCACCATCGAGGCCAGCACCAACCTGACCAAAGACGAAGTCGAGGAAAAAGTGCGAGAGGCCAAGCGTCACGAAGCCCAAGATCGCCAGCGCAAGGAACTCGTCGAGGCGCGCAACACAGCGGATCAGTTGATCTACCAGATCGAACAGACGATGCGCGAGATGGGCGACCAGATCTCGGCCGACGACCGATCGCGGATCGAGGGGACCATCGAGGACCTGAAGCAGGCCAAGGAAGGTGACGACAGCGCCCGCATAAAGCAGCTCATCGAGCAATTGCAGCAAGCCAGCTATGCTATAGGCCAGCAGATGTACGCGCAGCAGCAGGCTGCTGGTGGTGAGCCTGGTGTTGGTCCGCAGGATGCCCCGCCGGCTGGTGGCCCTAGTGAAGGTGAGGATTTTGTCGAAGGCGAGTTCCGCGAAGTATAAGAGGGCAGGATCGTGCCGGTCGCGATACTCCTCATCACATGATCGCTGAACAGACAGGCGGGCCTGGGATATCTCAGGCCCGCACCCAAAAGACACAGGTTCGAAATGGGCAAAGTAACGATTCCGGTAAAGGTCCGGCAACCCGAAGTTGAAGCGTTGCAAACCGGACCGCAGGGCACCCAGGCGTCAACTGAGCGCCAAGATGTGACCCCACCACAGACAGACAAAGCGCAAGCACCCACACCTATCAGAGCCGACACGACGGCCGAGGAGGCTGTCGTACCAGAGGAGCAACAGGAGTGGCGCGATCTAGCGCTGCGGCTGCAAGCTGAGATGAAGAATTATCGCAAGCGGCAACGACGGCTGGCTCAAGATCAAATCGAGTTTGAGCGCGAACGGGTATTGAGTATTCTTTTCCGCATCGTGGACGATCTAGAACGAGCGCTGGCTGCCCCGGTCGGCGATAACAAAAGATTGCGAGAGGGCATCCAATTAATACACCGGGCATCCTTTCACCAATTAAGACAAGAGGGCGTAGAACGGATCGAGGCCAAGAATCAACCCTTTGATCCCAACTGGCATGAAGCGGTGAGCACCGTGCCGAGCAACGGCATGGGCGTCGCCCCTGACACTGTGGTCCAGGTTCTTGAGCCTGGCTATCGCCTGGGCGACCGGCTGCTTCGACCGGCGAAGGTTGTCGTCGCAATGTAGCCTGGACCACTGACATGCCGCATGTACTGAATACACTGAATCATAAAGCGTGTTCAGTCCTTTGGGCGGCTCGGTGACCGGGTTCTCGGAGCGTATGAATGGAATATAGAGATTACTACAAGATCCTCGGCGTCGACAAGAACGCCACCGAAAAAGACATCAAACAAGCCTTCCGCCGCCTGGCCCGCCAGCACCATCCCGACGTAAACCCGGACGATCCCCGGGCCGAAGAACGCTTCAAAGAGATCAACGAGGCCCACGAAGTCCTCTCCGACCCGGAGAAGCGGCAAAAGTACGACCGGCTGGGCGCCGATTGGCAGCGCTTTCAGCAGCGCGGCGGCCGGCCCGGCGACTTTAACTGGAATCAGTGGACCACCGGCGGCCCGGGCGAGGGCGTCCACGTGCGTTACGGCACCCCCGAGGACCTGGAAGACCTCTTTGGTGAGGCCAGCCCGTTCTCCGACTTTTTCAGCCAGATCTTTGGCGGCATGGGCGGCGCGCCCGGCGGCGGTGGATTCCAGTATCAGCGCGGGCCTCAGGGGCGCCAGCCCCGGGCCATGCGTGGCCAGGATTACGAGCAGCCGGTCGAGATCTCGCTGCGAGAAGCGTATCAAGGCACGAGCCGCATCTTGCAGAAGGACAGCCAGCGCCTGGAGATCAAGATCCCGGCGGGGGCCAAGACCGGCACCCGCGTGCGCATGAGCGGCGAAGGCGGCGCCGGAGCGGGCGGTGGCCCGGCCGGCGACCTCTACTTGCGCGTGACCGTCATGCCCGATCCCCGCTTCGAGCGCAAGGGCGACGACCTCCACACCACCGTGACCGCGGATCTGTACACCATGGTGCTGGGCGGAAATGTCCGCGTGCCGACGATGGCAGAGGAGGTAGTGCTTACCATTCCGCCGAACACGCAGAATGGACGCATCTTTCGGCTGCGAGGCAAAGGGATGCCGCGCCTGAGACAACCAGACCAGCATGGCAATCTGTATGTCAAGGTCGAGGCCCGGTTGCCCACACGCCTGACTCCTCGAGAACAAGAACTGTTTGAAGAGCTCCAGCAGATCTGGTCGACGAGCTGAGGAGACACATACGTTCATGACCAAAAGCTACCGAGGGACCATCTATGTCAACATCAGCGCGGCTGCCCGGCGAACCGGCCTCTCTCAGCGGCTGGTGCAAGAATGCATAGAGCGGCGCCTAGTACTTGAACCGCTCACCCACGACGATCTGGCCGAACTGCGCCGCATCCGGCGTCTGCAAGAGTTGGGCGCCAACATGCCTGGCATCGAGATCATTCTGCACATGCGGCGGCGCATGGAGGAATTGCAGGCCGAATTCAGCACGAATCGAAGCGGTTGGTTCGAGACCGAACAGATTTGGCGCCGCCTGCTTCCCTGGGAACCGGACGAAGGATAGGAAAGAATGAGCATGTTTCGCAAGATCGTTTTTGCCAATGAAGGATCACCTGCCGCTGACCGGGCCCTGCTCTACGTCGGGAGCCTGGCCCGCCAGAATAACGCTGAGGTGATCGTCGTGCACGCTTACGAGGTTCCCCATCGCTACGCCACGACCGACGCGTACGAGGACTTGGAGGCCAGCTACGAAAAGGCCGCCTGGGCGGTGGTAGACGACGCCGTGAATGAGTTGAACAAAACTGACATCACCGTTCGGGGCGAGGTTCGCGAAGGAAGGGCGGCCCGCGTCATTCTTGACGTAGCCGACGAAGAAAAGGCTTCCCTGATCGTATTGGGCACGCGCGGGCCGTCGAGCGCTGCGGAGTTGCTGCTGGGCAATGTCAGCACCGAGGTGCTCCGCTTGGCCCGCTGTCCGGTGATGGCCGTCCCCTAGAAGGCCAACTTGAGGAGATGAACATGAAGCCAAGGATCTGGATCGCCGTAGTATTGGTGCTGGCGGTAAGCCTGTTTGGCTGCGCTCTACCCAATACCCTTTCAGACCTGACCGAGCCCGCACCATCGGCGACGGCGGCGCCGCTGCCCACGTCATCGCCTCTGCTCACACCGACGGCCAGTACAGGTGCCGTGCCGGAAAGCATGCTGTCCTTGGAGAAAGAGATCATCGAGGTCTACGAGGACGTCGGCCTGGGCGTGGTCAATATCACCAACCGGCGTTACACCTACGACTTTTTCTTCCAGCCCGTACCCCAGGAGGGCACCGGGTCTGGCTTTGTCTACGACACCGAGGGCCATATCGTCACCAACTACCACGTGGTCGAGGGCGCGGAGGAGCTGTACGTAACGCTGCCCGACGAAACGAGCGTGCCGGCCGAGGTTGTGGGCACAGACCCCTCCAACGACCTGGCCGTCATCCGGACCGACGGGGACCCCGCCCAGCTCCAGCCGGTGCCGCTGGGCGAGTCGGACAATTTGCAGGTAGGCCAATTCGTAGTGGCCATCGGCAATCCCTTTGGTTTGGAGCGTACCCTGACCGTGGGCGTCATCAGCGCCCTGGGCCGCGTCATCGAGAGCCCCAACGAACGCTTTATCGGCGAGATCATCCAGACCGATGCGGCCATCAACCCCGGCAACTCGGGTGGGCCGCTGCTGGACCTGACCGGCCGGGTCATCGGGGTGAACACGGCCATCTTTAGCCCCAGCCGAGCCTCAGCCGGCATCGGCTTTGCCGTGCCGGTGGGCACCGTGCGCCGCGTGGTGCCCGAACTGATCGCCCGGGGCTATTTCCCACATCCCTGGCTGGGCGTCAGCCTGTGGACGTTAACGCCTGACCGGATCGAGATCTTGCGCGAAACGGGCATGGAAGTGCCTGTGGAGGAGGGCATCCTGCTCATGGAGGTCGTGCCCGGCAGCCCGGCAGACGAGGCGGGGCTACGCGGCGGCCAGAATCAGGTGCGCATTGGGCGCTACATCCTGCCCATCGGCGGCGACATCATCACCGCCATTGACGGCGAGCCGATCACGTCCGACCGCGACCTGACGCTCTTTCTCGACACAGAGAGCCAGATCGGCCAGACGGTCCAGGTAACCGTCTGGCGCGAAGGTGAACAGATGACCACGTCGGTAACGCTGACCGAGCGACCCCGATAGGGCAAACCGGCTTGTGCTGCGGCCCGCATCGTCCCCTGCGGACGGAGCGGGCTTTTTTTGTCTCAGCTCGTGTTGCTCCTCCGCGCCGGATGTGGTATACTGGGGGCCGTTTAGAGACCTCACAGCCAAGGAGGACGCATGGCCAAACCCTGGCACAATGCCATCACCGACGTGCCCGGCATCCGCGTGGGGCACGTCACCGACACCCAAGCCATGACCGGCTGCACCGTCGTGCTCTGTCCAAAAGACGGCGCCGTGGGCGGCGTGGACCAACGCGGCGGAGCACCCGGTACCCGCGAGACCGACCTGCTGCGGCCCATGCACCTGGTCGAGCGAGTCCACGCTGTGCTGCTGGCCGGGGGCAGCGCCTTCGGCCTCGACGCGGCGGGCGGCGTCGTCCGCTGGCTGGAGGAGCAGGACATCGGCTATGACGCCCGCGCCGCCAAGGTACCCATCGTCCCGGCCGCCATCCTCTTTGACCTGGACGTGGGAGACGCTCGTGTCCGGCCCGATGCGCCCATGGGATACGCCGCCTGCGAAGCAGCAACAGACAGCCCGGCGACCGAGGGTCGTGTCGGCGCCGGGACCGGCTGCACCGTGGGCAACGTGCTGGGACCGGGCCGCGCCAGCCCGTCGGGCCTGGGCACGGCCAGCGCCGATCTGGGGGGCGGCCTCGTCGTCGGTGCCTTGGTCGCCGTCAACGCCTTCGGCGATGTGGTGGACCCCGACACAGGCGAGATCCTGGCCGGGGCGCGAGCGCTGATCGGTGATGGCTTTGCCGACACTCTGGCGACGATGAAGGGGCTCGTCGGCAAGACCATCCTGCGCTTTGCCGATCGAGGCCACACGGTCATCGGCGTCGTGGCCACCAACGCCCGCCTGACCAAGGAGGAAACCAACAAGGTGGCCCAGATGGCCCACGATGGCCTGGCGCGCGCGGTGCGACCGGCTCACACCATGTTCGACGGCGATACCCTGTTTGCCCTGGCCACCGGCCAGAAAAAAGCGGACGTAAACCTCGTCGGCGGCTATGCCGCCAACGTGGTGGCGGAAGCCATCGTCCGCGCGGTCAAAGCAGCAAATAGGAAACACCGTGCCGGTACAGCGTCAGACCATCAGGAGAACGGGGCAGCGAGCAAATGAGCAGCCCCCAGTTTCCCGATTCGCCGGTCCCCCAAACCTGGACGGTGAGCGAGTTGACCCGCCACATCCAGGAGCGCTTGGAGCTTGACGCCGCGCTCCAGGACCTGTGGCTGACGGGCGAGATTTCGAATCTGTCGCAGCCCTCGTCTGGACATCTTTACTTCACGCTCAAAGACGCCAAGGCGACCCTCAAGTGTGTGATGTGGCGCTCGGCAGTCCGGCGGCTGACCTGGAAACCGGCCCACGGCGCGGCGGTGCTGGCCCACGGGCGCATCTCGGTCTACCCGGCTCGGGGTCTCTACCAACTATACGTCGACCAGCTTCGTCCGGCTGGCTTGGGCGATCTTCACGCCCGGTTCGAGGAGCTGCGCGATCGGCTCAAGGCTGAGGGCCTGTTCGACGCCGAGCGCAAGCGCGCCTTGCCGCAGTTCCCTCGCGTGCTAGGGGTCGTCACCTCGCCTCAGGCTGCGGCCTTCCGCGACGTCCTCAACGTACTGCGCAGGCGCTATCCGTTGGCGCAGGTCCTGCTGGCCTCCACACTGGTCCAGGGCGACCAGGCTCCGTCGCAGATCGTAGCCGCCCTGCACACCCTCGACACCCGCGACGAGGTAGACCTGATCCTGCTCGTCCGGGGCGGCGGTTCGCTGGAAGAGCTGTGGGCTTTCAATGATGAGCGCGTGGCGCGGGCGATTGCCGCCTGTCGGCGCCCGGTGGTCAGCGGGGTGGGTCACGAGACGGATTTTACTATCGCCGACTTTGTAGCCGACGTGCGGGCGCCGACGCCCTCCGCTGCGGTCGAGGTGGCCGTTCCCGATCAGACCGACTTGCGACAACGGATTGAGACATGGAACGGACGATTACAACAGAACATGGCGCGCCGATTGAGTCAGGCGCGCCATGCCCTGGAGCAACAGCAGGAAGCGTTACTGCACCGCTCACCCCAGGGCCGTGTGGACGCCCATCGCCAGCAGGTGGACGACCTGACCCAGCAGGCCAACCGCGCCATGACCCACGCGCTGGAGCTGCGCCGCTCGAACTTGGCCGGGCTCCAGGCGCGACTGACGGCCCTCAGCCCCCTGGCGACGCTGGAGCGCGGCTATGCCATCGTCCGACAGGAGGACAGCGGCGCCGTGGTGCACAGCGTGGAGCAGGTCAGCGCCGGGGATGCGCTGTCGATCCGCGTACGTGATGGCGATTTGAAAGCCGTGGTGAGAAGTGAGGAAAGGGGGACAAGGAGCGAGACATGAGCGATGAACTAGAAAACCTGTCCTTTGAGGAAGCCTTCGGAGAGCTGGAAATTACTGTCCAGCGTCTGGACGCCCCCCCGGAGGATCTGATGCTGCAGGAAGCCATCACCCTCTACGAGCGGGGGATGCGCCTGGCCCAACGCTGCACCGACGCCCTCGATGCTGCTGAGCTACAAGTGCACAAGCTGACCCGCGTCAGCAACCAGCAGCAACTGGGGATGTTGTTTGAGGAGGAGTGACCGATCACCAGATGCCTGGCACGAGGCGATAGCTCGTCTGCCGGGCATAGTCGGCATAGCCGGGCAGTTCTTGCTGCAATGTGCGGTCTTCTAGCGCGGTGCGGAGGATCATGAACAGCGCGGCCGAGCCGCCCGGGACCAAGCCCCACAGCGAGCCGAGGATCAGTGGCACCCCGAGTGCGTGGAGCAACCCCCCAGAGTAGCCCGGATGGCGCACATAGCGGTACGGCCCTGTGTCACAGACAGTGTGGCCGCGGTCGGCCTGGACGCGCACAACGGTGGCAAAATGGGCGTTGGCCACCATGGACCAGATGATCAGACCAAACCCCAGGGCAAAGATCCCAGCTCCAGCCAGGTGCAGCGCCCAGGGGAATGCCGCCGTCCAACCGTAGCGAACATCCAGCCCCGAGACAAGGGGGATGCCGACAAAGTACAGCAGGCCAAACGTTCCACCGACGATCTTGTCCCAGCCCTTCATGCCCTCGGCTCTGGAGCGCTCGGCCACGAGCTCAGGGTTGTGGCGCAGCAGTAGGACGGCGTTGATGACCATGCCCGCCAGGTAGAGGCCGATGAACAGCCAGCCCCACAGCCAGTCGGGCCGGCCGGCGGCGACGAACAGGATCGCGGCCTGGAAGCCGGTGACGATCAATACCTGCACCACACGTCTCACGATTCCAACTTTGACTTTGGCGTTCACGTTTTTCCTCCCAGCCCTGTGTTCGTCTCTGTTGGACAATCTGATCCCTACACCATGTCCCGCAACACGCCCACCAACCGTTCCGCCTCTGGCGTCAACCGGCCATGGCGAGTCAGCGCTTCGCGCAGCGGCCCGAGATCCTCGACGTCGCCGGTGAGCAAACGCTGTCCCAGGCGCGAGCGCCCCAACTCGCGCAGGTCCTCAGTCAACGGGTCGGCCACACGGTGATCGTCGGTAATTCGTCCATCGCGCATAGTCAAGATGCGATCCGTGGCCCGCGCCACTCGCCTGTCGTGGCTGACGACAACGATGGTCGTCCCCTGACTTTCGTTCAGTTCAGCAAGCAAATCCATGATACCCTCGCCGGCCGCCGTGTCCAGGTTGCCCGTCGGTTCGTCGGCCAGGACAAGGCGCGGTTGGTTGGCCAGCGCCCGCGCGATTGCTACCCGCTGCCGCTGTCCGCCTGATAACTGCGACGGCAGGTGATCCTGCCGGTCGGCCAACCCGACCAGGGCCAACAGATCCTGCGCCCGCTCGCGCCGTTCCCGACGTCGGATCGGCTGACCGCGCATAGGCACCTCTACATTCTCCATGGCCGTGAGGGTCGGCAGCAGATTGTGCAACTGGAAGACAAAGCCAACCATTTGCGCCCGGAATTTGTCCAAGCTGCGGATATCCGCCAGGTCCTGGCCGTCAATGATCACTTGGCCACTGGTAGGCCGGTCCAGCCCGCCAATCATGTTCAGCAACGTGCTCTTGCCGCTGCCCGACGGCCCCATAATGGCCACCATCTCGCTCTCCCGGATGGCCATATCGACACCATCCAAGGCCCGCACTTGCTCCCCGTCGCCGTAGATTTTGGTCAATTCCCGTGTTTCGATGATAGTTTTGTCTTCCACTCCCATACTCCTTGACTGGTAGGGTGGCGGGTCGGTACGTTGGTAGATTGGTCAGCTCCCCAACTTACCAGCCTACCAACTCATTCGTAGCGTAGCGCCTCCACCGGCCGCATCCGCGTCGCCCGCCAGGCCGGGTACAATCCGCCGAGGACTCCGGCCACCAGCGCGATCGTCATAGCCTGACCGAACACCGCAAGTTCGTATTGTGGCTTCAGCATACCGCCGATGAAAGGGATGAACTGTAGTGTCCAGACGAGCCCCATCCCCAGCAGGATACCACTGATCCCACCCACCACGCTCAGCACCAGGGCTTCCCTCAGGATCATGCCCACTACCTGTCGTCGCCGCCAGCCCAGCGCCCGCAAGACGCCGATCTCCCGGGTTCGCTCCAGTACGCTCATTAACATGGTGTTCAGCATACCAACGATGCCGAGAAACGCAGCCATGAACACCAGTTGGTCCATCATGACTGCCATCCGTTCCATATCGGGCAAGCTCTCGCCGAATTCGGAGGATAGAGAGACCTCCACCTCCGAAAAGTGAGCATTCAGATACTGGCGCACCGCCTCCGCCTGTTTGGGATCGCGGAGTTTGATGCCGTACATGGTCACCTGATGGGGCCGACCAGCCAACCGCTGGGCATCCCGTAGGGTGATGACCGCCCCAGAGTCCTCAAAAGATCCCCCTGTTTCATAGATGCCGACGATGCGGAAGGTGCTTTCCAGGATGCGGAACATGTCGCCCACTTCCAGGCCCAGCGACTCGGCTGTTTTTCGGCCGACGAGCATCTGCCGATTGGTCGACAGTCGCTGCCCCTCCACGATCTTGAAGTGTTCGATGGCGAAACTGCGCGGGTGGTAGCCCATCATAAAAAAGATCGGCGTCTCTTCTGTCATGGCAAAGGCAAAACCAACACCCGATACCGCATCCACCTGTGGCAAGGCGCCGATGCGCGCGCCCACCCGCTCGTCAATCGTGCTGTAGCCCATATCCGAAGCGTCGGCCTCGATGGCCATGAGGTCGGCCTGGCTGCCGGTCACCATCCCGTTGAACGTCACGATAAAGCCCTCAGCGATACCGCTCAGGGCGACAATGGCGGCGATGCCCACGCCAATGCCCAGCGCCGTGAGGATCGTGCGGGTACGTCGCCTCAAGAGATTGCGCACAGTCATCCCGGCCCAGCTCATCCGCCCATCCAATCCCTGATCCCCGGCTCCTCCTTCGTAGCGCAGCGCCTCCAGCGGCAGAAGCCGGCTGGCCCACCAGGCCGGATACAGCCCGCCGACCAGGCCCAGCACCACGACGGTCACGTACGCTTGGATAAAGAGCTCCGGCGTAAACTTGCCTCCGTACGCGCCAAAGGTCGTGCCGGAGCTGCGCATCGAGTAGACGCCCAACACACCCAGCCCGCTGCCCAATGCGCCGCCCAGCAAAGCAAAGACCAGCGATTCGCCCAGGATCAGGCGCATCACCTGGCCTCGCCGCCAGCCTACAGCCCGCAGCAGGCCGATCTCGCGCGTGCGTTCAAAGACCGACATGAACAGGGTGTTCATCATACCCACCCCGCCAATGATCACCGCCAGGGCCGCGATCCCCCAGGCCATCCCGGCCAGGTACTTGATGATCTCCTGCCGGTCGGCGAATTCGGCTGTGGTGGAGAGGGTCTGGTCAGGGAGCTGTCGCCCGACCCGCTGCCGAAATCGCGCCTCGTCGTCCGGGTCGCGCAACCGGATGTAGTACAGCGACACGCGACGCGGCTGCAAAAGAAGGGACTGAGCCTCTTTCAGGGGGATGACGGCTGCACCTTCCTCGAAAGCATCACCGGTCTCATAGATCCCGACGATGCGGAAGGTGCCCCCTGTCAAGCGCAGGCTGTCACCCACCTGCTTGTCCAGGCTATCGGCCGCATTCTTGCCCAGGAGCAGGGGTTTGCCGCGCACCCGCCGGACGTCTCGAAGCATCTGCCCTTCGACAATGCGAAAATGGTCAATGGCGAACCCGTCCGGGTCGTAGCCAAAGATGTAGAAAAAGAGGGAAGCCTCGGTCTGGACGTTGCCCATGAGCATACCATCCGCGTCGGTCACCTCGGGCCAGCCTTCCAGCAGCGCGCCGACCGATTCCTCGACGCTACTCATGGTCATGTCCATCGCGTCGGCCTGGGAGAGCACTAGGTCGGCCTGGCTGCCACGTGCCATCGAGGTATAGCCAGCGCGCATCCCCTCGGCCATGGCCCCCAGGGCGACGATGGCCGCCACGCCGATGGCGATGCCCGCCAGCGTCAGCAGAGTGCGTCCCTTACGGCGAAATAGGTTCTTGAGTATCACAGGTCTTCCCAGACGGCGCCCACCGGTGTGGGGGCGGGATGACAGCCCACCTTACGGCACTGCGCCCTACGCTTCGCTCTTGGCCTTGCGCCGGAAGGGCAAGACAGGCAGGCTCCAACCCCCTTCGCCCCCCACGCGGATGTCACGCCGGGCGAAGCGCCACCAGGCCAGGACGGCAAAGAGCACTGCCGCGGCGAGCAGACCAGCGAGCCACGCCGCGTTTAGCCCCTGGAAGGCATCTTGAGCCTGGTAGTAGTTGAGCGGGGATAGCTTGGCGATGGTCTCCAGGTCCTCGTTGAGTTTCGCCAGGCCAGTGATGAAGAAGCTAGCCACCAGCAGCAAACCGGCCGTCGTCGCCGCCAAGCGGCGCGATGGTAATATCGTGCTCAGCAGCAGCGACATCGTGCCAAAAAGCAGCAACTCTGCCAGCAGCGATAGCAAGGGCAGCCAGATCTTGCCCCAGCCGATGTCCATCGAAGACCAGGTCATGGACACGATAAAGCCCAGCCAGGTTATGGCCAGGATAGCCACGGTAGCAATGACAAAGGCCAGGAG
>JASFTJ010000013.1:0-12625 GCA_050053615.1 Anaerolineae bacterium
ATCCGTGATCATTCCTTCGAGCAATCCCTCGTCCATGTTCAACGTGTCTGGACGGATGTCGACAAACACCGGCCGAGCGCCTCGAAGCACAAAGGCGTTCGCTGTGGTGACAAACGTGAACGAGGGCACGATCACCTCGCTGTCCGAATGGATATTGAGGAGGAGGGCAGCAAGCTCAAGTGCATGTGTACAGGATGTGGTCAGCAGCACCTTGGGGACGTCCAGTGCCCGTTCAAGCAGGGTATGACACTTTCGAGTGAACAGCCCATCACCAGAGATGTGTCCATTGGCGATCGCTTGAGCGACATAGACTAACTCGCTACCGACCAGGCAGGGACGGTTGAACGGAATATCATACCGAGACATGGGCTACACTTGGCTCCGCCCGTTCACGGTTGGTAGACTCGACGCAATACTTGGGTGTCAGCCAGGTGCACCCGCCCACTGCCCTGATAGGCCCTCTGTATCGCGTGGTTGTCCGCCTGGACGACATTCAGCAACGTGACCTCTTTCGACAGGTTGGACGCAAGCAGGCGCGTGAGACCACGATAGACTCCCTGTCGCCGGTACGCCCCTTGTACCGCGCTCAGCAACTGAGTACACACAGCCTCGTTGAGCCCCGGCTTGCGTCCAATCGCGCTGAAGCCACACACCCGATCGGCCGAGGTATCGATCGCAACCAAGATACGATCGGGCGGCACGTGGTCAAGATTCAAATTCATCACCGCCATGATGTACACGAGCCCAGGCTGGCGCGCCAGAAGCACTGGATCCGTGAAATGCCGACTGTACCCTCTGTCCTCAAACGCCTCCTGGCAAATGCGGAGGATCTGCTCGCGAGAGGCTGAGAATCGCTCCTTGGAAAGGGTGGCAAGCGAAGTGAAGTGAATTCTGGCTGGCGGTCGAGGATCCTGCTCCGGGGCGAGGTCTCCAACCTGACACATGAATATGCGGCGATGCTCGACTGTCTCAAAGCCAGAATGGCGTAGAGCATCGCACAAAGGCTCACCCTCAACCAGCTTGCTAAAGACGTACCCTGTCTCCCAAGGACGGGCATCGAGCATCTGGCCTACCATTCCGCTGACCTGCTCCAGAAGGGCTGGACTCGCTGGCCAAGAGGCCAGCAGATTGCCAGGGGTATCTTCTACTTCAAGGTAGAGATTCCATATGGGGATTCCATATAGATCGGACTCGAACTTGGACAGGACAGCGGTCCATCGGAACAATGCCCCGCAAGCTCGAACCTCTCGCACCCAGCGCTCATTTCCGCTCCTTTGCGCGGCAGGGTCAAGCGGGGGATGCTTGTTCAGCGCTGTTGGCAGACCTATCTCTGGCCAATCACTTCGATAGTACATTCTCTCCTACTTCATCCCTGATCACGTATGGTGGTTTTCCCATCGTTCGGAAATGTAATTGAGCCAGATACTCGCCGATGACGCCGATGGCAAACAGTTGCATTCCGGCAAAGAGGGCGATTTCCGATGCCAAAAACGCAAACCCAGGAACATAGGTGGTCTGTAGCAGACGGCGGATCACCACATACAGGAACATCAAAAGACCCAGGACAGAAGTCAGAAGTCCCAAACCGCTCGCGAACCGGAGGGGTAGTATCGAGTATCCGATCAAGATATTGAAGGCCAGCAGCAACAGTTTTCGAAAAGTGTAACCCGACCTCCCGACCTGTCTTGGATGATGTTCCACCAGGACACGGGTCACCTGTCCTGCACTCCACGACAGAAGAACGTCAATGGACAGATGCGCGCCGCGAAAATCCTCGAATCCCCGACGGAGAACGGTGCGAAAAGCCCGGAAGGCGCTGCTCTGACTGGCCATCTCTGTACCCACCATGAACTTTAACAGCCGCTTGAGCACCCGCGAGGCAAGATTCCGCCGGACATTGTGGCTTCTTTGCGCCGGTGTACCATAAACAACATCATATCCCTCTCCGAGTTTGGCCAGCAGTGTAGGGATTTCTTCCGGTGGATGTTGAAGATCGTCGTCCAGGGTCACAATGATCTCGTACTGCGCCCGCTGTATGCCCGCCAACAACGCATTGTGTTGGCCATAGTTGCGCATGAGATTCAAGCCATAGACCTCTGGACGTTGCTCAGCCAGTTCAGCAATCACTTGCCAGCTCTGATCCCGACTACCATCGTTAACCAGGAGAATCTCAAAACAGTGCACCAGGGGCGCCAACACATTGCTGATACGCGTGGCTAACTCGTTGAGGGTCGCGGCGCTATTGCAGACCGGAACCACCACTGAGACGCAGTATGGCTTCAGATTCGTGGATTCAGTGTTATTCATAACGCGCCGCCTTTCAGTTTCTGGAACGGCTGACCCCGGAGAAAAGCCAGCCATCTAGGCATCGACAGAGCACGCGGCGGCAGAAGAGCAAACTCGGGTCTCCACTGCGCAAAGTGTACCGCTAGCAGCTTGCCGGAGAGGAGCTAGCCGGGCTCCCCCGCTCCGCAAGTCCCCTTCGGGGATGTGCCTGGCCGGCACTGGACAGGCCACGCCCGGCAGTTTCCGACAGAATCGAACAGAATCGGCGGCGTGGCAGCTGGGCCTTGCCCATCTGCCGGCCTCTCCGACAGCCTGCTAAGACCGATACGGTTCAGTTAATGAGCTGAGCCGCGCGGGAACCGCCTCTGCTGCCTCAACTGAACTGTGTGGCTATTAGGCCTCTTTTGAGCGGGCAAGCTGTATCCTCAGGCGAACTATGGTGAAGCAAAATGCACCTCAGCCATCCCCAGGCCGTCCATCTCGACCTCGACCCGGACGTCGGCGCCTTCTGGCTGCACGTAGTAGGTCCCCGGCCACAGCCCGCCAAACTCGCAGGCGTCGGGACCATACTCGGGCTTGGTGCCGGTGACGCAGGTCGCCGTCCAGCCGCCCCCGCCACTGATGTGCACCGGCACGCCCGGCCAGTTCAGCACCCGCACAACGATCACCGACCAAACACCCGTGCCCTCCTGCTGGCCGCTGGTGTTGCTGATGATCCAGCCCTGCCAGCCTGTTGTAGACGATGTGGGACTGGGTTGGGCAGTCGGTTGGGAAGTTGATTGGGGCGTCGATGAAACAGGCGTTGGGGGCGGCGTGGCGGATGGTTGTGGGACAGGTGCAGTAACCTGCTCGAAGCGGACCATGGCCCATCCCCAGCCATCCACGGTCACAGGGACACTGACGCCCAGGTCCTTGGGTGTCACAGTATAGGTCCCAGCCCGCAGGCCGCCGAACTCGCAGGCGTCGGGACCGTACTCGGGCTTGTAGCCGGTCGTGCAGGCGGCGTTGAACTCACCGGCCCGGATCTCGACCTCGTGCCAGGGCTTGCCCGCCACGACGACGGCGATAGCCGAGTTGGCGTGTTCCGTGGGCTCGCTGCCGCTGGTGTTTTCGACCACCGAGCCGACCCAACGGGTTTGCGGGGAAGGCCCCGTGTAGACAAACTCGACCAAGACAAAGTCCTTCAGATCCACCGCCACGTCGAGATGGGCGCCCAGGTCTCTGGGTGTGAGGCGGTAGGTCCCGGCGTTGAGTGCACCGAACTCACAGGCATCAGGGCCGTGGTCGAGCTTGGTGCCCGTTTTACAGGTCGCGCTCCATCCACCGGACCGGATCTCGACCTCCTGGCCTGCCGGTCGACCGATGACACGCACGGCAACGGTGGCAAAATACCGGCCCTCCAAGCCTTTGATATGCTCGACGACGCGGCCTTGCCAGCCGGCTGCGGGCTGAGGGGCCTGAGTCGGGGCCGGAGATGGAGAGGACGTAGCCGTTGTCCGAGGCGTGGCCGTGACTGTGGCCTTGCGCGGCGTGGCTGTCGGCGTGGACGTCGGCGCGCAAGGGAGCGAGGTAAAGTCCACGCGGGTGTAACTCTTGCCGTCCAACCAAACCTCATACACAATGCCCAGCCCCTGCGGTTCGATGAAATAGGTTCCCTTACTCAAGGGGGCAAACTCTGCCACGTAGGGACCATACTCCGGCTTGGTGCCGGTAAAGCCCAGGGTTTCAAAAGCTCCCATCGAGCGCACGGTCACCGGCAGGCCGCCTGTGCCTGCGACGGATACCCGCAGGACGCTGCCGACCAGGGCCACATCGGTCCACTGCTCGGTGATCTCGGCTTTCCAGCAGCCGGCGGCCTGGACGGCGGCTCCAGGCTGGCCGAGTCCCAGCAGAAACGGGCCGAGCAGGATCACCAACCCGGTAAGAATCGGTACAAACCGCCTGGCAAATCGCTCGATTCGGACCACGTCGTCACCTCCCCAATCTACCAATCTACCAGAGCACCAGCTGCTACTGGCTCTTGATGCGCATGTAATACAGCGCCGAATCCAAGTACTCCCTGGGCGTCATTTTGAAGGGGAACATCCGATTCTTGATGGCCCAGCCTTTCCACAGCTTGTAGACCAGCCAGAAAAGCAGGTTCGAGGGCAGGCGGATCAGCTGCCGGAGGACCGGCAGCAGCCAGGGGAACTCGACGCCTAAGGCGAACAGCTTCTGCAGATTCTCGATCTGCCCTTTCTCCCCCTCGCTGCCGAACTTGATGACCGTGTCGTCGCTGACCGAGCCGGACAGGTCGTCAAAGGAGCCCATCATCCAACCCTGCTCGTAGGCCCACTCGCCCAGCGCCGTCTTGGGATAGGGCTGGAAGAGAAAGACGTTGGCGTAGGCCGGACGACACTGGGCGTTGAGTTCCAGCGTCTCGAAATCGGTCTCCAGATTGCCGGTGGGCAAGCCCAGCATGTTGTTGGTCATAAAGGCGATGTCGTGGCGGCGCAGGATCTCGGCGGCGCCGAGGATCTCCTCGCGGCTCATGTTGCGGTTGAGGACAGCGTTGCGCAGGCGGTCGTTGCCCGCTTCCAGCCCAAAGCTGACCGATACACAGCCGGCGTCCTTGAACAGCGCGATTTTCTCGTCCGTCACCAGGTTGGCCCGCACCTGGCACCAGAAGGGCAGCCCGATTTCGTCCTCGTAACGGGTCATGAACTCCTGGAGCCACCCGTCTTGCAGGATGAAGGTATCGTCCATGAACAGAACAAAGCGCACGTCGTGCCTGGCCGTGACCTCTTTCAGCTCCCGCAGCACGTTGTCAGGGCTACGCCGGCGAAAACGACGGCCCTTCCCGCTGTACAGGTCGGAGTAAGCCTTGTTGAAACAAAAGGCGCAGTCGTAGGGACAGCCCCGCCCGGTGATAAAGGGCTTGATCTTGGTCCGGCGACTCTGTCGGTGGGCAGCATAGAGCAGTTCCCGGTCGGAGAAAGGCAGGGTGTCCAGTTCCTCGCCGGTGAGCAGGGGGCGCAGCGGGTTGCGCACGATCTCGCCGTTGAACTTGAACCACCAGTTGGCGATGGCAGGGTCCTCCAAGACTACACCTTCGCCGTTTCGCGTCAACGCGTTCATCAGGTCCAGCGTGGCGTACTCGCCCTCGCCGATGCACAGGCCGTCCACGCCGTCGCGCTCGATCATCTCCGGGAAAAAGGTGGGGTGCGGACCGCCGAAAATGGAAAACACGCCGGGCAACTGGGCCTTGATCTTTTGATTCAGCTCCAGGTACCAGGTGTGCGGCCCGGTGTAGACGGTGTAGCCCACCACGTCGGGCCGCAGCCGCAGCGCGGCCTCGACCGGGTCCTCCTCGCTAGCGACCACCAGGCTGACCTGGTGGCCCGCTTGCTTGAGCACGCTGCTGATGAGCAGGATGCCCTGCGGTTCGTTGTCGATTTCTTTGACGATGAATAGAAGGTGCAACGGATACTCCTAATCCCAATACGGTTCAGTTACGGCGGCGGAGGCGGCTCCCATGCCGCCGGGCGTAAGAGCCCAGCCCGCTTACTAAACGTATTGCTCCTAATCCAAGATAGCCACCAAGGCGCCAAGCCGCCAAGCACTGCCAGCTTTGTGCTTTGGCGCCTTTGTAGTGCGCTCACGACTTGATGCGCATAAAATGCCACGCCGTCTCGACCACCTCGCGCAGGCTCAACTTGACCGGGTGCACCCGGTTCTTGATGGCCCAGCCCTTCCACAGCTTGTTGAGCAGCAAAAAGAGCGGGTTGTCGGGAAGTTTCAGCAGGCGGCGGATGAAGGGCACGGTGCGCGGCCACTCGACGCCGATGGCGAAAAAGCGCTGCAAGACGGACAGCCCGCGCTTGTGCTCCGCGTCGAACTCCAACACCGAGTGGTCCCAGGCCACCTCGCCGATGTCGTCAAAGGTGCCGACCATCCAGCCGTGCTCGCGGGTGAACTCGCCCAGCTCGGTGCGCGGGTAGGGCTGAAAGATGAACACGTGGGCGTACGACGGCCGGGCCTCGACGTTGAGGGCCAGTGTCTCGAAATCGTCTTCCAGCGTGCTGGTCGGCAGGCCGATCATGTTGGTCGTCGTAAAGTGCAGCCCGCCCTCGCGGATGAGGCGCGCCGCCTCCAAGATCTGCTCGCGGCTCATGCGCCGCTTGAGCAGCTCGTTGCGGATGCGGTCGTTGCCCGTCTCGATGCCCATGCTGACCGAGTGGCAGCCGGCCGCTTTGAGCAGCCGCACCTGCTCCGCTGTGACCAGGTTGGCCCGCGTATTGCAAAAGAAAGGCAGGCCGATCTCCCTCGGATACGTTTCGGCAAACTCGGCCAGCCACTCGTTGGAGAGTACAAAGGTGTCGTCCACGAACACGACAAATTCTAGCGGGTAGCGGTCGCGCACGCGGCGGATGTCCTCAATGACGTACTCCACACTCTGCTGGCGGAAGCGCTTGCCCTTGCCGCGATAGATCTGGCCCAGGGCGTGGTTGAAGCAGTAGGTGCAGTTGTAGGGGCAGCCCCGCCCGGTCAAAAAGTGCTTGATTTTGCTCCGCGCCGCCACCGGGTCCCGCTCGTAGACCAGCGCCCGGTCGGGAAAGGGCAGGCTGTCCAGGTCCTCGATGTAGGGCCGGACCGGGTTGGTGATGGTGTGCCCATTATGGCGAAAGGACCAATTGTCCAGCTCCAGCACCGCTGCCGGGCCGCCCGCGTCCAGGGCGTCGACCAGCTCGACCAGGGCCGCCTCGCCTTCGCCGCGACAGATGCCGTCCACGCCCTCTTCCTCCACCATCTCGGGGAAAAAGGTCGGGTGCGGCCCGCCAAAGACCGAGAACAGGTCGGGCCGCTCGGCCTTAAGCCGGCGGTTGACATCGAAGTAGTAGCGCTGTGAGCCGGTGATGACCGAGTAGGCCGCCACGTCGGGCTCGAATTCGCGGGCTACGGCCAGCGGGTCGTGATGGGCGGCTACGGCCAGTTCGACCTGGTGCCCGGCCGCCTTGAGCGCGCTGGACAGGTGCATGATGCCCTGCGGCTCGTAGTCGATTTGTTGCGTCACGAACAACACGCGCACGATTGACTTCCCCTGCAAAAAGAATAGCCACCTCGCTCATGGCCCCCGTCTCGGAGGCCTCGCCCCAGGGATAGGCTAGCATCCTCTGGACGGGGCTCCGAGCGGATATAGATTGAATCCCTATCAAAAAGAATAGCCGCTTCCCTCCCGTCGGAGCGACGTTGCCATCGGCCCCAGTCTACCACAGAACCAGGCAAGTGACAAATTGGACTAGCAAGGTCTATATTAGCGGCCAATCTGCACCAGGCCCAGATCCAGGTCACTGCCCAGCGGGATCCACCACCGGCCCCAGGCCACCGGCCGCCCGCCGCGGGTGACGCGCATCTTGAGGCGATAGGCGCCTGCCGGCGCGTCGCCAGGCACCTGCAAGGCAGGCCACTGGCGCACAATCTGACCGCCTGTGCCCTTCAGGGTATCTGTCCACCGCCCCACCGGGAAGCGCCCGCCCACCGGCTCCCCGCCGAGTGGATATTCCTCCACGTCCTCCAGCCAGAACGTCACCTGTAAGTCGCCGCCCGGCTGGCCCTGCGCCTGCCAGAGCAAGGTCAGCGGCAGCGTGTCGCCAGGGCGGTAGGCCACTTCGGGGTCAGGTGGGGTGAAGCCCAGCAGCTCCACATCGCCAAAGCGAGCATAGACGGTCCGGGCGACGCTGGCCTCCAGCGCTCGCTGCGGCGGGCGCACCGGGCTGCCTGCCAGGTAGACCGGCTCCAGCTCGGCGCGGCCCAACTCGGCGGTGGTGTCCGGGTCGTAGACGATGACCAACGGGCGATAGTCGCCGGGCGGCAGGCCTGCCGGCAGCGGGATCTCGTAGGCATCGGCTACCACCTCGCCGGGCCGCCAGGCGGGCGTGGGATACGCACCAGAGACCGGCTCGGCGTCGGTGGCGGCGACCGTGTGCCCACCGGCGTCCACCAGCCGCGCCGAGATTTTAGGCGGTGCGGCCAATCCTTGTGGGGCGCGCCACCACAACCGCAGTCGCGCCCAGCCCAACCAGTGTCCGTGATGCTCGCGCAGGCCGTAGCCCAGCAGCTCCAGGCCGGGCGCCGGCTCCAGGTCGGTGGACCGTGGGATCGTAGGCGACTCATCGCCCAAATCGCTCACGCGAATGAGCGTTTCCAGGTGGCCACCCACGTTGATCAGACCGGTGACAGCATCGAGGCTGTAGTCGCGCGTCAGGCCAGGCAGCGGCCTCGTGAGAAACACGGCCCGACCCTCGGCCAGCGCCGCGTCCACAGCGGAGCGGCGGGCGGCCTCGTCGTCGGCGCGGACCGTCTCCACGTCGGCGCGCAGGTTGGAGGCGGCCTGGAAATACTCGATCAGCGTCATCTCGCCGCCCAGGCCGATGACGGTGCTGTTGTCGTAGGGCAGCTCCTGGTCCAGCAGGTAGCGGCCATAGTCGTGGACGATCCAGCGGCGGCTGAGGTCCAGATCGGGGTAGTTGCGAGCGGCAAGGAGCAGCGGCTGGGCGATGGACGCCGCTGCCATCAGCACGGCGCTCACGGCCAGCAGGCGGCGCCCCGCCAGGCTCTGACCCCGGATGCGGAGCAGGTCGAGGGCATGGTCCAGGCCGGCGGCGATCCAGACGGCGACGATGAGGAAGGCAGGGATGAAAAACACTTCCACGTCGGGCACACGGTAGACGAGGGCAAAGGCAGCGTAGGTCAGAAAGGCCAGGCCGGTCAGAGTCAGGGCGCGAACTCGAAACCGACACATTCCCCCCTCACCCCATCCCTCTCCCCCCAGGGGTAGAGGGGAGCTGTTCCCCTCTCCCTTGAGAGAGAGGGACCGGGGGTGAGGGTGAAAACGTTGCTCTCTTTTAGCCACCAGCCCGACGAGGCCGACCAGCGCCAGGGCCAGCCCCACCGGACCAAACTGCTGCCAGAACAGCTCGCCGTAAAAGGCGGCGTCCAGGTCGCGGGCCAGCGGATTGTCGCTCAGAAAGGCGCCGTAGCCGGAGGCCGTCACCCAGCGCCAAAAGCCGAGGTCGGCGTAGGCGCCATCCAGCGAGCCGACGTGGGCGCGGAGCGCGAGATAGAGATAGAGAGAGAGCGGCAGCAGGCTGCAAGCAGCAAGCAGCAGAACAGGGCGGCCCAGGATTTGCCGCCAGCGCGGTTGATCGGGATGCTCGGGGCCGAGCAGGGCAGCCCGGCTAAAGACGCGCCGCTCGACCAGGAAGGCCAAGACCAGCAGGGCCGGAACCAGCAGCAGCGCGGTGCGGTGGTGAGCCTGGCTCAGGCCGAGGAGCGCAGCCAGCAAATAGGCCATCGGGTGTAGGCGCAAGCGGCGGCGGGGCAGCACCGGCGGGTAGAAGCGCCGGTAGAGCATGTTGGCGCGATGGGCCACCCGCCGCACAGTTGGTGGCAACCGCAGCCATAGGCCCTCGCGGGGGAGAAAGAGCGGCCGCGGCCGTTGAGGTTCGGCCAGTAGCAGGGAAAAGGGCTTGACCGGCAGCAGCGGCTCTCGCGCCCAGCGCAGCGCCAGCCACAGCAACCCGGCGACGAACGCAGCGTTGAGGGTGTATACCTCGGCGATGATGGACTGGGACCAAAAGACAGGCGAGACAGCCAGGGCCAGCGCCCCGACCAGGGCCGGCCAGCGGCGGCGCGTCAACCGCCGGGCGACGAGGTAGACCAGGGCCACCGCCAGCGCCCCGGCCACGGCCGACAGGAAATTAACAGCCCAGGCGACGTTGTACCACGGCCCCAGGACAAACAGCTTGCCCAGCAGCGTGTAGAGCGGGTAGCCGGTGGGATGGGCGATGGCCAGTCGTTGGGCGACCAGCGGAAACTCTAGACTATCGTCAAACAGGGTAGCGACGGAAGGAGCCAGGGTCTGGAAATAGAGGATCAAAGAAAGCAGGAAGCAGCAAGCAGCTCCGAAAGCATGACTCCCTCCGGCCGCCAGCAGCAAGTCGCCAAGGCTCTTCCACGCCTGGCGCAGCAGTCGCACGCCATCCGCAAATTCTGCAAATCCGCTGATCTTTGTCACGCGGCAATGATACCACAGGGTCAAAGTTCTGACAAAGCCATTCAGCCCCCAGTCAGGGTCGCGTCATGCGGTGATCGTAGTAAACGCATATACTGCAAACGCAGCTTGTCGCTTAAAGTCGAAAGTGGTATAATCGGGGTATCGGCATTTGTGAAAGGACTAGGCCTTTTCGGAGGGTACCATGACAGAAGCAGCATTTGACACCCTCAACTGTGTCTACCTGGGCTTTCTTTTCGTTGGGCTGGGGTATGCGATCTTTATCGTCATCACCGGTGGTCTATCAGACATCGACCTGCCTGACGTGGACATCGACATCCCCCAGATCGACCTGCCCGGCGACATAGACATCCCCGGCGCCGACATCCACGTGGGCGATGCAGGGGGCTTTCAAGGCGGTATCGATGCACCGGACGTTTCCATCTCACCGCTAAGTCCCATCACCATCGCTTCGTTCATCACGACCTTTGGCGGTGTGGGCATCATCACCACCCAGTTCTTTGGCGTGGACGGCCGCTACAGCCTCATCTGGGCGGTGGGTTCGGCCCTGGCCACCTCGGGGGTTATGTACCTCGTTGTAAGCCAATTCCTGATTGGTTCTCAGGGCTCCAGCGAAATCCGTCGCGAAGACGTCTTGGGGCTCGAGGCCGAGGTGACAGTGCCCATCGGTGACAAGAGCGCCGGCAAGGTCACGTACGTGACCAAGTCGGGCCGCATGAGTTCCACTGCCCGCTCTGCTACCGGCGAGCCGATCCCGCGTGGAGAGCTTGTGACCATTGTTCGTATCTTTGGCCCTCAAGTCTTGGTCCGGCCGATATCGGCCGAGATGAAGGAAGAGACACAGGTTTGATGGCTAGCGAAAGACATACTCTGAATTTCCGACAAGAATCGACGAAAGGAGCGGGAAAAAGATGAATCCAGTTGTCTGGGCCGTGTTAGGTGCGTTCGCCATACTCTTTGTACTGTTCGTTGGCTTTGGCTTTTACGCCAGCCGCTACAAAAAGGTTGGCCCCAACCAGGTCCTGGTCGTCTCGGGCCGCAAGCGCGCCATCGTCAATCCGGTCACCGGCAAGAGAGAAACCGTCGGCTTTCGGGTGGTCAAGGGAGGCGGCACGTTCATCATCCCCGTGCTGGAGCGGGTGGACGTCCTCTCGATGGAGATCCTGACCATCGAAGTGGAGGTGCGCAGCGTCTACACCGTGCAGGGTGTGCCGGTGCACGTGGACGGCGTAGCCCAGATCAAGATCCGGGGCGACGACGCCTCCATCTATACGGCTGCCGAGCAGTTCCTGTCCAAGGGGCCGGACGGCATCATCTACGTCGCCCACGAGACGCTGGCCGGTCACCTGCGCGCCATCCTGGGCATGCTCACCGTTGAAGAGATCTATAAGGACCGCGATGCCTTTGCCCAAAAGGTGCTGGAAGTCTCGGGCAGCGACCTGGCCAACATGGGCCTGGAGATCGTCTCTTTTGTCATCAAGGACATCCGCGACGACAAGGAGTACCTGGAGAGCCTGGGCCGCACCCGCACCGCCGAGGTCAAGCGCGACGCCGTCAAGGGCGAGGCCGAGGCTCAGCGTGATGCGACCATCGCCCAGGCCGATGCTGCCCGCGACGCGACCATCCAGTCGGCCGAAGCGCGGCAGGAAGGCGAGACGGCCAAGTTCCGAGCCGAGACCAAGATCGCCGAAGCGCAAAAGCAGTATCGCGTCGAAAAGGCCCACTACGATGAAGAGTCCAACCGCGAAGAGGTCAAGGCCGAGCTGGCCCGCACGCTCCAGGAAAAGATCACCAACCAGGAGATCACGTCCCAGGAAGTGCAGATCGAGGTTGTGGCCAAGCAGAAGCAAATCGAGGTCCAGGAGCAGGAGGTCCAGCGCAAGCAACGCGAGCTGGAGGCCACCGTCGAAAAGCCGGCCGAGGCGGAAAAGTTCCGCATCGAGACGCTGGCCAACGCCAAAAAGTTCCAGACCGAGACCGAGGCTGCCGGTGAGGCGGCCGCCACTCGCCTGCGCGGCGAGGGTGAGGCCGACGCGGCCAAGGCCAGGGGTCTAGCCCAGGCCGACGTGATCCGGGAGCAGGGGTTCGCCGAGGCGCAGGCCATGGAAAAAAAGGCCGAGGCCTGGCAACAGTACAACCAGGCGGCCATTATCCAGCAGCTCATCGAGGCCCTGCCACAAGTGGCCGGAGCTATCGCCCAGCCGCTGGCCCAGACTGACCGCATCGTCATCATCAACAGCGGTGATGGCGACGGCGCGGGCGCGTCCAAGGTCACGGCTGACGTGA
>JASFTJ010000014.1:0-12467 GCA_050053615.1 Anaerolineae bacterium
CTCAAGCCGCTCTTGGAGCAGGAAAAACTCGGTTGCATCCTGGCTCAGTTTCCCTATTCCTTTCACGCCAGGCCGGAGAACCGAGACTATCTCAGGCGAGTGCGGGAGTTGTTTGGCGACCTCCCGGTGGTGGTTGAACTGCGCAACCGGGCTTGGATTTCGTCAGAGACGTTCGAGCTTTTGCGAGAGAATCATCTGGGCTTCTGTTGCGTGGACGAACCGCGGCTCAAGGGACTACTGCCGCCCGTCGCCGAGGCGACGGCGCCGGTGGCCTATGTCCGCTTCCATGGGCGGAACGCCGCAAAGTGGTGGCAGCACGATGAGGCGTGGGAACGGTATGACTATACCTACTCCGATGAGGAATTGGAGGAGTGGGTGCCAAAGATTCAAAAGCTGGAGCAGCGGGCAGAAACGACATTCCTGTTTGCCAACAATCACTGGCAGGGGCAGGCCGTGGGCACAGCACGGCAGCTCAAAATGCTACTGGAGTCATGATGTCAGAGGCTGTATCGGATTCTTTTGAAACGCTAAGGAGGGGGGGAATCATGGGTAGGGTTCTGGCAGTACTTGCAGGCTTGATATTGGCGTTTGCCATGGTGTTTCTTCTCGTGCTGCTGTTGTTGTGGTTGTGGAGGCGCCGTGAGCGGGAAGCGCACGCGCCGGCTATCGAGATCGAGGCGTCGGCGCCTGAGGCAGAAATGGTGGCTCCAGCTCGAGTTGCCAAAGTTGAGGCGCTGGCACCCGAGGAGCCGGCAGAGGCGGACGATCTAAAGCTCATCGAGGGGATTGGCCCCAAGATTTCTGGTGTGCTGCAAGCGGCCGGCATCACGACCTTTGCCCAGCTGGCAGCCACCGACGTGAGCCGCATAGGGCAGATCCTGGAGGAGGAAAGCCTCAGGTTGCGGAGGCTGGCCGATCCTACGACCTGGCCGGAGCAGGCTCAGCTGGCGGCCGACAGCGAATGGGAAGCACTGGAGGCATTACAGCGTGAGCTCAAGGGAGGGCGGCGCACGTAATCACCGTGCCCCCGGGCCAATTACGGCGCGGCTTTCTCGGGCAGCGCATGCGTACTGTTATGCCAATTGGCGAATAAAGTATCATGAATTAGCGAGCGCCCGCTGGTTGACGCATCGAAACCAAGCGCACAAAACGTGCGGCAGCGCTTGGTTTCGAGACGAGCTCGCGATTTGCTCGCATCTACTCGACCGGCGCTGCTGATTCATGGTGTTGAATGGACAGTTGGTAGTAGGAGGCAAAGTTGAGCGGACATTCCAAGTGGTCAACAATCAAACGGAAGAAGGCGGCGGAAGATGCCAAGAGGGGAAAACTCTTTACCAAGCTTGGCAAAGAGATTGCCATCGCGGCGCGGGAAGGCGGCCCCGATCCTGATGTCAACTTTCGACTGCGTTTGGCGATTGACAAAGCCAAAGACGCCAATATGCCTAAGGACAACATCGAACGGGCCATGCGCCGGGGAGCGGGACTGGAGAAGGACGCTGCAGATCTGGAAGAGATCACGTACGAAGGCTACGGGCCGCATGGTGTGGCCCTCATGATCCAGGTAGTCACCGACAATCGCAACCGCGCTGTGGCTGACATCCGCCGCTGGTTCAGCAAACTTGGCGGGAACCTGGGGGAGACGGGCTGTGTCGCTTGGCAGTTCGAGTCCAAGGGCTATATCACCATCACCCCTGATGATCTGGACTCAGACTATGTTCTTGAGGCTGCTGTGGAGAGCGGTGCTGATGACCTTGTCTTTAGCGATGATCTTATCGAGATCTTTTCCGAGCCCAGCGACTTCCAGTTGGTGCGAAGTGGTCTCGAACAGCACGGCCTCAGGCTTGCATCGGCCGAGTTGACCATGGTGCCCAAAACCACCGTCGCGTTGGACGAGAAACTGGCGTTCCAGAACATGAACCTGATCTCCACCTTGGAGGAGCTGGATGATGTCCAGCAGGTGTACTCCAATCTGGATATCTCGGACGAGTTGATGCAAAAATTCGAGGCGCAGGACTAGTGCTAGTCTTGGGGATCGACCCCGGTACAGCCATCACCGGCTACGGACTGGTGCGCAAAGAAGGCGACGAACTGGCCTTGGTGGACTGTGGCGCTATCACCACGCCAGCAGGTCAGCCCTTGGCGGAGCGCTTGCAAACCATCTATCGGGAACTTGCGACTGTAGTTGCTGAGCATCGGCCCGATTCCGGGGCTGTCGAAGAGCTATTTTTCAGTCGCAACGTGCGGACGGCTCTGTCAGTGGGTCACGCCCGGGGTGTGGTGCTATTGGCGCTGGCTGACGCCGGGTTGCCGATCTATGAGTACAAGCCAGCGGAGGTCAAGCAGGCCATCGCTGGCTATGGGGCCGCAGACAAACGGCAGGTGCAAGAGATGGTGCGCATGCTGCTCCACCTCGATGATGTGCCGCGACCAGACGACGCCGCCGATGCTGTGGCTGTGGCTGTGTGCCACATTCATTCGGCGCGATTGACAGAGCTCATTGCAGATGCAGGGTAACAGATGATTGCCAGACTGACTGGTGCGGTGATCACCCGAGGTAAGGATTTCGTCGTCCTCCAAGTCGGCGGCGTGGGGTTCCGGGTACTCGTGCCCCAAACGGTGCTCGATAGCGCTCCCGGACGGGGCGAGGAGATGACCCTCTTCACCCACCTCCATGTACGGGAGAACGAGTTGACGCTGTACGGCTTTGGGACGCAGGATGAACAGGACCTATTTGGCTTGCTTCAGAGCGTATCGGGCGTCGGGCCAAAGGTGGGGTTATCTGTACTGTCCTTCCTGCCGCCGGACCGGTTCCGGACGGCGATTGCCCACGAGGATGTGCAGGCACTATCTCGTGTGCCGGGCATTGGACCCAAGACGGCCAGAAAGTTGGTTTTTGATCTAAAGGACAAAGTCGCGGCCAAAGTGCCGCCCGGCGAGCCCCCACCGGCCTTCACCGAGGCTGATGCTGACCTCATCGCCGCGCTGACCAGTCTGGGCTACAGCGTGAGCGAAGCGCAAGAGGCCATCCGTCATCTGCCCCGCGAACCGCTGCCGTTGGAGGAACGGGTGCGGCTGGCGTTGGCCTATTTCGCTTCCTGATGCAGAGTTCACTAGACAAACCTCGAGGTTTGTTTATTGCTCAGAGGAATCTCCTGATCGACGGATCACTTTTTTCGCGCGCTTGTTAAAGATACGGCGATCCATCAAGATTCGTCGGCCACAGCCTCGGCATTTAAGGCCAATGTCGGCTCCGATGCGCACCACCCGCCATTCGTAGCTGCCGCAGGGATGTGGCTTGCGCAGTTGCACCAGGTCGTCTACTTGGACATTTTGGGGCATGGTGTACACTCGCTGTGATTGCGGGCGTGGGAGCCCGCTCTGCTTAACAAGCGGTGGCCCGGCACCCGCCACCGCCCTCGACCGGCACCCGTCACCGCCCTCGACCGGCGCGCAAGACTTGCCTGAGTACATCGGGCCGATTGGTGATGATGAGATCTACCCCTAGCCGTATCAGCTGCCACATAGCTCCGGGGTCGTCGACAGTCCAAACGTGGACACCAAGGCCCTGGCGCTTGGACTGGTGGACGTATTCGGCATCCACCGTTGTGTGGTGCGGGTGCAGGGCGTCAAGCCGCAGCAGGTGTCTCAACCACAGCTTGCGCACAAAGGCCGGCTGCTCGGGGGGATAGAGCAGTCCAACAGGAATCCACGGATTGAGCTGCTTGACCTGTCGCACAGCCCAGGGGTTGAACGACGAGAGGATGACCCGGTCCAGCAGGTGGTTTTCTTCGACCGTGTGTACCACCGCCGCCGTCAGGCCGTCGTCGCGTAGGCTCTTCCTCTTGAGTTCGATGTTCAGCAGCAGGCGATGGCCCACTGCGTCGATCACCTCTTGCAGCGTGGGGATGCGTTGCCCGGTGAACTCTGCATCGAACCAGCTTCCAGCGTCCAACTGCTTCAGTTCGCCCAGGGTTTTCTCCCGAACCAGGCCCTGGCCGTCGGTCGTGGTCTCCAAGTCGAAATCGTGGATGACGACCGGTTCGCCGTCCTGCGAGAGCTGCACGTCCAGCTCGATCCCATCTGCACCCAGTTCCGCAGCGAACAGAAAGGCCGCCAGCGTGTTCTCCGGCGCTTCGTGGCTGGCGCCGCGATGGGCAAAATTCAGCGGGCGGTCGAGATAAAACGACTTCATTTTCATGTTATGGCTACCCTGAAAAGGGGGCAGCAGAGTGAAGGGGGAGGATATGCTGTGTGTGCACAAAGCGCACACACAGCATATCCCCTCTTCTCATGACGCCGTTGCGGGTTCTACAAAGAGGGAAGCGAGTTGGCCGAAAGCCAAGATTCTGACTAAGCTACAGCCTTGCGCGGCTGGCCGACCAGTTTGCCGGTTTCCCAAACCACCAACAACGGCACGGCATTGAAAATGGACGAGTAGGTGCCCGACAATAGGCCTATCAGCAGCACGGCCACGAACTGCTTCATGGTCGCTCCGCCGAAAAAGAGGATGGCGATGAGCACAAAGATGGCGTTGAGCTGCGTAGCCAGCGAGCGGTGGATCGTCTCCAGTAGGCTGCGGTTGACCACCGTCTCGAACGGTTCCCCACGTCGTCTAGGGATATTCTCGCGGATGCGGTCGAATACAACGATGGTGTCCTGCACGCTAAAACCGATAACCGTTAGGATAGCGGTCAAAAAGAGGGCGTCGGCTTCCCAGTTCAGCGCGATGCCGGTCAAGGAAAAGAGTCCCACCGTCACCAGGATGTCATGGACCATCGCCGCGATGGCGCACAGGCCGTAGCGGAAGGCGTTGGGCACCTTGCGAAAGGCGAAAATGATGAAAACGAGGATGAATAGGGCAGCTACCCCCACGGCGATGGCGGCTGCACGGGCCACCTCGGCGCCCACGGCCGGTCCGACCGATTCGAAGCGAAGTTCCTCAGCCGCCCCGAACTGTTCATACAGACTGCCCAAGATCTCATCTTTGGTCTCTGGCTCCATCGGCTTGCTGCGCACCAGGACCGTCTGTTCATCCATGGTTGTCGAGACAGAAGTGCCCAGGAATCCTTCACGCATAAAGATCTGGCGTACGTCCCCAGGCTGGACCGGCTGGTCAAAACGCAGCTCCAGCAGCGCACCGCCGGTAAAGTCAATGCCCAGTCGGATCGGCGCCCCAAATATCGCAGTGGAATAGATCATGGCCACAATGCCGGGCACGATGATCAGCGTTGAAATCAAAAAGTACCAGTGTCGTTTCTCTACGATGTTGAACATGTCGGAATCCTCTCTACCTAGTCCCCGTTAGACGCCCAGCAAGAACTTGTGGGTCTCTACTTTTTCTCCCAGCCAATCGAAAGCCAACCGGATAAAGGTCCGGGTCACGGTGATGGCGGTGAAGATGTTGATGATGACACCCAGCGCGAGGGTGATGGCAAATCCTCTGACGGCCCCTGCGCCAAAGGTGGATCCAAAGTAGAACAAGATGGCACAGGTGATCAGAGTCGAGATGTTTGAGTCGCGGATGGACGTCCACGCCCGGCTGAATCCGGCCTCTATCGCCGAACTCAGGCTCCGCCCTGCGCGCAACTCCTCCTTCATCCGCTCAAAGACGAGGATGTTGGCGTCCACGGCCATTCCGGTAGAAAGGATGAATCCCGTAATGGCCGGCAGCGTCAACGTGACCGGGATCAGCTTGTACAATGCAAAGTTGCACAGCCCGTAGAGAATGAGAGCTAGGTCAGCCAACAGGCCGGGCAGCCGGTAGTAGACTAGCATGAACAGCAAAACAATGATGACGCCCACCGTGCCGGCCCGGACGCTTCGCTGCACCGAGTCTTGGCCCAGCGTCGGCCCAATGGAACGGGTCGTCTCCACGCGCAGTGGGATGGGCAACGCACCATAGCGCAGCTGGATTGCCAATTTGTTGACCTCGTCCAGCGTAAAGTCGCCAGAGATCTGCCCCTGGCCTTGGGGGATGGGGCTGGAGATGTGCGGGCTGGAGATGATCTCCTTGTCCAGCACGATGGAGAGGTAGTAGAATGGCTGTTGGTTGTTGTCGGCGTGAGCCGCGGTAAAGTTTGCGAAAAGCTGGGCTCCCTCTTCCGTCAACTCGAATTGGATGCCAAATTGGCCGGTATTGGGATCCCGGTAGGCGGTCGCTGACTTGAGGTGCTGGCCCGAGATGACCGTCGCATAGACCCGCCCGGTTGCCTGTGGGCCGGCGGGCTCTGTGGGGGGCGTGGTGGTCGCCACTTCCGAGGGCACAACCCCCGTGATTGCGCTAGGCGCCTCCAACGTGATGCTTTCTGTTGGTGTGATGGGCGACGTATCCGTCAGCGGCGCCTCGGCCGTTGGGGTGGGGCTGACGTCGTGCGTGGTTGCCCCCTCCGAGACCAACTGTGGGTAGGTGGTCTCGACTTGGGTTCCCAGCGGCAGGAACTCGTAGCCGGCGTCGACGAACTCCAGCAAGCTGGTCTCTCGCAGGGTGGCAATTGCCTGCTCTGGGTCCTCGATGCCTGGCAATTCGACAATGATGCGCCGTGAACCCTGGGTTTGCACTAGCGGCTCGACGACGCCCAGTGCGTTGACCCGACTGTCGATGATCCGGGCCACTTGGTCCATGGCGCCGGATTCGATCTCCTCACCAGGAGGCAGGTCTGCTTCCAACAGTACCTGAAGCCCACCTTGCAGGTCCAGTCCCTGCTTGATGTCAAAGTCCCGATCTATGTCAATTGGTCCTAGTTTGATGTGCAGGCCGGGGCTGTTGGGCAGGTCGATGTAGACGGCGATGAGGGCCAAGACGGCAATCATGACAAGTAAGATGGCGTTTCTACTTTTCATATCCTGTACGTGGTTCCTCCCGATTTATGTCTCTGCAACTTGCTCCAGAGATGAATACACATGGCAAACGAAGCGATTATACTGTATGGTTGGACATCTGTCAAACCTACTTGACAGTCACGTGGAAATCGGCTATAATGAGCGCCAAGGCGAGGGTGCCCCGCAGTGTGGAGCACCCTCTCATATCGTAACAACCGAGAACAGGAGGAGTAGGCGGACGGGCCCTAGCGAACGCACATCGGGTGCCGATGTGTGGCAGAGAGAGGGGTCGTCGACTGCAAGCCCCTTGCAGCAGCCATCCGCCGAAGGTCGCCTGGGAGTTGATTGGTCGAACATCGCAGATTGTGTAGGCCAGTCCGGGTGTGCCCGTTACAGCTTATGAGTGGGCAGTGGTTCGCAAGCCAACTGCCAAGCAGGGTGGTACCGCGGGAGGTGACCCCTTTCGTCCTTGTGGGCGGAAGGGGTTTTTTTGCGTCAGCATCCAGCAGCCGGGAGGGCATGTGGCCTGGTGGGATACGTATTTTGGCGAGCTGTACATGCGCATCTTTGAGGCGGTCTTGACGCCGAGCCATACGGCTCAAGAAGTGGCCTGGATCATGGCAGCGTTGGATCCGCCACCCGGCGCTCAGATCCTGGACCTCTGCTGTGGGCACGGTCGTCACGCGGTGCCCATGGCCCAGGCCGGATACCAGGTCACGGGGCTGGATCGATCGACCTATCTTTTGGAGCGAGCGCGGCAGGCAGCCGACAAGTTGGGGACCAAAGTGCATTGGGTGCGGGGTGACATGCGCCACCTGCCCTGGCGGGGGCGCTTTGACGCTTGCATCAACATGTTCACCTCCTTCGGCTACTTTGAGGATGAAGCGGCAAACCAGCAGGTGTTGAACCAAGTTTGCGCTGCGCTCAGGCCCGGCGGCATGTTTCTTCTGGATGTTTCGAACCGAGATTATTACCTACTGCGCTTGTGGCCCCGATCCTGGCGCCAATATGGCGAGGCTGTCATCCTGGAGGAGACTGAATTCGATGCCCTCACTTGTCGCTTCACCATGAGCTTCACCTGGCTCGAAGGGGGGCAGGCTGAGCGCCTGACCCACTCGGTGCGATACTACACAGCGCCAGAGTTGGAAGGCATGTTGCGGGCTGCTGGACTGACGCTGACAGCCATCTTTGGCAACTTTGATGGGAGCAGGTTCGGGCTGCAAAGCAAGCGAATGATCATCGTAGCACAGAAACCATGATACGTGATGCTGTGCCGCGCTTTGCTGCTGTTCCTTGTGCAACACGGAATACGTTTGAGGAGAAGAGGATGAATCTGAACACGACTGGCGTCGAACCCAGCACCGCTGGACCTCGTCCTGCCTCTGGAAGGGAGGTGATGGCGATGGACGCCGTTGACGTTGCCGTCTGCTGCCCGTCTATCAACAGAACCTCCAATCTGACGGAAAGGATGAGCGAACATGACTGACAAATCGAGAATCGAAATGGCAAAGATCTACGATCCGCACACCACGGAAATGCGACTGTACGACTGGTGGGAATCGCAAGGCTATTTCAAGCCTGAGACGGTCATCGAAAAAGGTTTGGCTCGCGCCGATGGCCCCGCGTGGTGCATCACGATGCCGCCGCCCAATGTCACCGGGGCGCTGCACTTGGGCCACGCCATGACAGCGGCGGTCGAGGACCTGATGACCCGCTACTACCGCATGCGGGGCTTTGAGACGCTGTTCCTGCCCGGCGCCGACCACGCCGGCATTGCCACGCAGAACGTGGTGGAGCGGGAGCTGTCCAAGCAGGGCCTCAGCCGGCACGACCTGGGCCGCGAGAAGTTTGTGGAAAAGGTGTGGGAGTGGAAGCACGTCTACCACGCCCGCATCACCGAGCAGCACAAACGGCTGGGCATCAGTTGCGACTGGGAGCGCGACCGTTTCACTCTAGACGATGGTCTGAGCCACGCCGTGCGCACCGCCTTTGTGCGGCTCTACGAAAAAGGCCTCATCTACCGGGGCGCCTACCTGGTGAACTGGTGCCCACGCTGCGAGAGCGCCATCAGCGACCTGGAGTCGATCCCCGAGGAGCACGACGACCACTTGTGGACCATCCGCTACCCGGTGGTCAGCGACGATTGGGAAGGGCCGCAGCATCCCTGGGGCAGCGGCCGCTGGGCCGAGGGCGCCACCGAGTTCATCGAGATGGCAACAGCCCGCCCGGAGACGATCATGGGCGACACGGCCGTGGCCACCCGCGAGGGTCATCCACGCTTTGCCCGCCTCATCGGCTGGACGGCGGTGCTGCCGACCATGGACCGGCGCATTCCCATCCTCTCCGACGAGTTCGTGGACCCTGAATTCGGCACCGGCGCGGTGAAAATCACGCCGGCCCACGACCCCGACGACTACGAGGTCGGCTTGCGCCACGGCCTGGAAGCGCCCACGATCCTGACCGATACGGCCACGATGAACGAGCTGGCCGGCCCCTACGAGGGCCTGGACCGCCACGAGGCCCGCAAAGCCGTCGTGCGCGACTTTGAGAAGGAGGGCTTGCTGCTCAAGGTGGAGCCCTATCGCCACAGCGTGGGTCATTGCCAGCGCTGCGATACGGCGATCGAGCCGCGCATCAGCACCCAGTGGTTCCTCAACGTGGAGCCGCTGGCCGAAGCGGCCATGGAGGCCGTGCGAAGCGGCGAGACGACCATCATCCCCGAGCGGGAAGAGCGACGGTTCTTCCACTGGATGGAGAATATTCGGCCCTGGTGCATCAGCCGCCAACTGTGGTGGGGGCACCGCATCCCGGTGTGGTATTGCGCCGACTGCGATCAACAGATGACGGGCATGGAAGACCCGACCGCCTGCCCGCAGTGCGGCAGCGGCGACCTGCGCCAGGACCCCGGTGTGCTGGACACCTGGTTCAGTTCCGGGCTGTGGCCCTTCTCCACGCTGGGCTGGCCCGACGATACAGCCGACATGCGCCGTTTCTACCCCAACGACATGCGTGAGACCGCCTACGATATCCTCTTTTTCTGGGTGGCGCGGGAGATGATGCTGGGCATCGAGATGACGGGCCGAGCACCCTACGAAATGGTCTACCTGCACGGGCTCATCCGCAACGAGCATGGCCAGAAGATTAGCAAGTCGATGGAGGATATCGAAGAGTACGACCCGTTGAACATTATCGACCGCATCGGCGCCGACGCCCTGCGCTACACGTTGCTGACCAGCTCGACGCCGGGCAATGACATGAACCTCGACCCGCGCCGACTGGAGGGAGCGCGCAACTTTGCCAACAAGATTTGGAATGCGGCGCGGTTCGTACTAGCCAACATCCAAAATCCAATACCCACCAAGATATTAGATATTAGGCATTGTGAGTTGCCTGATCGATGGATCACTAGCCGGCTGCACCGGCTGATCGGCGAAGTGACGAGTCTGTTTGACTCACACCAGTACGGCGAAGCGGGGCGGCGTATTAACGACTTTTTGTGGGGCGAGTTCTGCGACTGGTACATCGAGGCCTGCAAGATCCGTCTCTACGGGGATGCGCCCGAGGAGCAGGCGGCCAAGGCTACGGCTCAGGCCATCCTGGTGTCGGTGCTGGAGCAGGGCCTGCGGTTGCTTCACCCTTTCATGCCCTTTGTCACCGAAGAGATCTGGCAGCACCTCAAGACAGCTTGGCCCAGCGGCGATGGCTGGATGGAGTCGCTCATGCTCTGCCCCTGGCCGAGCGTCGACCAGGACCAACTTGACGACGAGGCCGAGGGCGACATGAGCTTGCTCATGAACCTGATCCGCCAGATTCGCAACGCCCGCGCCGAGTTCGACGTGGCGCCTGGCAAGCGCGTGCCGGCCATCGTGGTTGGGGCGGACAAGCTGGCGATGCTGGAGGCCCAGCGGGACCTGCTCACCTTCCTGGCCAAGGTGGACGACGAGCAGCTCACCTTGACCCAGGCCCTGGACGAAAAGCCCAAGAAAGCCGTGGCCCTGGTCGCCGCCGAGGGGGTAGAGGCCTATCTGCCCCTGGCCGGCCTGGTGGACTTGAGGCAAGAGATCGATCGCTTGCAAAAGGCCATCGCCGAGACCGACCACGAGATCCAGCGTGCCAAGGGCATGCTGGCCAACGCGGACTTTGTGACCAAGGCGCCAAAGCACGTGGTCCAGCGCCAGCGCGACCGCCTGGCCCAGGAACGAGAGCGCCGCGAACGCTTGAAAGCGAGGCTGCAAACGCTGAAGGGCTGACCGCAGACGCCCAAGAGGCCCCACCGGTTGCGGTGGGGCCTCTCAAGGTCGACCTATTCGTTTCCATTCTTTGAGCCAAACTGTTTTCACCAAGGGAAGCGGGTAGAAAACGATTGAAATACCCCACGGGTTGGTCAGGATGAGACTCGCAGAATCTATTGTTCAGAGTCCCAAAGTCAGATAGCAGTAAAGGTTGTCGCTTTCCCACAGCTGCTCACTGCTCTGCTTCTCCCAGGTCGGCGGGCAGCCGCCTCGACGGGGGCTTGACCGGAGACCTTTGCCCATCTGCTCAAACGAGCCCGGCCTGCTTCAAGAGGGGCTAGACATCACCGTTCCGCATCTTCCGACAGCATTCCTTTGATCGCCAACCAATCTCGCCGAAGCTGCTCATCGGTCTCGATCATCGTGCCGATCTTTTCACAGCCATGAAGGATGGTTGTGTGGTCGCGTCCGTCCAACAGTTCTCCGATCTTGGGCAGGGAGGTACCGATCTCCTCGCGTATCAGGTACATACACAGCTGGCGCGGCTGCGACACGGCCCGCCGGCGGCTGCGTCCGATCAGATCTTGCTCTGAGAGGCTGTAGTGCTGCGCCACCGTCGAAAGGATCCGCTCCGGCGACAGGTCCACTGCCTGGGACAGAATACTTTCCAGGGCCACCTGGGCTGTCTCGAGGGCCAGGGGCGCGTGCGTCAGATTGGCGTGAGCCACGACGCGGTTTAGAGCGCCCTCCAGCTCGCGGATGTTGCTGGGAATTTTACGTGCAATGTAAGCTAGCACATCATCCGGCACTTGGGCGGCCGTGTTTGTGGCCTTGGCCCGCAGGATGGCCATTCGCGTCTCGAAATCGGGTGGTTGCACATCGGCGATCAGCCCCCAGCCAAAGCGGGAGCAGAGGCGGTCCTCCAGGGCCACCAGGGCCTTGGGTGGCCGGTCGCAAGAGACGACAATCTGCTTTCCCGCGCCGTGCAGTGTATTGAACGTGTGAAAGAATTCTTCCTGGGTCCGTTCCTTGCCGGCGATGAACTGGATGTCATCCACCAGGAGCACGTCGTTGTGGCGGTATTTGCCCCGGAACTGTTCGGTCTTTTGCTGGCGAATGGCATTGATAAGGTCATTGGTGAACCACTCGGATGATACATAGAGAACCGACAAGCCCCGGCGTTGGGCCTCGTGTCCAAGTGCATGCAGCAGATGTGTCTTGCCCAATCCCACACCGCCATAGATGAACAGCGGGTTATAGGCGTGGGCTGGGTTTTCGGCGACGGCTAGGCTGGCCGCGTGCGCCAACCGATTGCTGGCCCCCACCACAAAAGTGTTGAAGGTGTAGCGTGAGTTGAGGGTGTTGGAGGGTCGGCCGTTAGACTTGGCGGGTTCTGTACTCTCGATCGCTATCTCT
>JASFTJ010000015.1:0-12069 GCA_050053615.1 Anaerolineae bacterium
GCGTAAGAAATGGCGCGAAAAAGTTCAAGGCTTCGAGCATTGGGAAGAGGCTGTAAGCACATTTGGCAAGCGCAGCAGCGAAGGATATCAGCAGCTTCGGGTTCAGCGTGAGACGTTGATTCGTCAGGTTTTGGGCACCACGGATGACATGCTGCCTTCACAGCAGTTCATCTCCCAGCAAAGTCGGCGGTGATGTGGCTCCGGACCGTAACCTCATTGAATGCACGGATGTGACGGCCTTTGGCGCACAAGTAACAGATCGGTCAGTAGTGCCAGCGCCCATGTCCAGCATGTGCGTGTTGCCTTTGACAGCAAAGTTATGCAATGGTATACTGACTCGACTTTGGCCATTTTCATATGCGTGCCGAAATCAGACGTCGTTTCAATCAATTTCAGACAGTTTGAGCGCTGGCACGCTTTGAGCCGCGTGAACTTTTCAGCGATAAACTGTCGGATATATATCGTTTTCTAAAAATGGCCAAAGTCCAGCTTATGGCATCCATGACAATTTCTCGCTCACTGGGTCGGGATATGCGTCGCCGGTCGCGATGATCTCTTGCACCTGGACAGACTGGACGTCCAGCACATGGACGGCCCATCCTCCGCTGCGATCGGACAGGAAGGCGATCCGCTTTCCATCGGGCGACCAGGTCGGCGCCACGTCGGCGGCGGGATGATCGGTCAAGCGCGTCTCCTGGCCGGTGGCTGCATCCACCACGTAGAGCTCCCAGTTCCCGGTACGAGCTGAGATGAAGGCCACCTGAGAGCCATCCGGTGACCAGGCCGGCGCGGTGTCGCTGGCATCGGTGGTCAGGCGAGCCAAGGCAGCGCCGCCGGGCTGCATGATCCACAGACCGCAATTGTCGCCGTGTTCATCACAGCCATGATAGGCGATACGGGCGAAACCCGTGCCATCTGTGCTGCTCCCGGCCGGCGCGGGCGACCAGGCAGGCATTCGGCCAAAGACCCAGTACACGCCCTCGCCGCGAACCTCGGCTGGCGATATGACATAGATGCGCCACTTGCGATCGCCGTGCTTGTTCGAGGCAAAGACGATCTGTTTGAGGTCAGGCGACCAGCTAGGCGTCGAGTCCTCCACATGGGCGGTCAGCTCGTCGATCTCGTTGCTGTGCAAATCCAGGACGCTGAGCCCCAGGTGCGAAGGATCGAGATTACGAAAGGCTAGGCGGACCGAGTCTGTGCCAGACGGGGCCCAAGCCGGCTGGCTAGCGTTTTGCTGCACCAGTGTGGCAGTTCCTTGCGCCAACTCTACCACATAGACGTCATGTCGCTGGCGGACCGTGTCGTAGCTGGCGAAGGCGATTCGGCCCTTGCCTGCTGTGGCGGCAGAAGCCGTAGATGTTGGCGTGCTATGCGGAGACTCGGTTGCACGGGCAGTCGGCTTGGCCGTTGCCTGCAAAGTGGGCGTAGGTGTTGGGGCCTCGGCTGTGGCCTGGCAATGGATCTGCGCCTCGTCTCGCTTGTCTACGATCGTCTCGCGAGGGAATACCTCGACGGCAGCGGCATAGTCCTCAGCTGCGCGGCACCAATCTCCCTTGGCGGCGTTCGCCTCGGCGCGGAAGCCGTAGGCATCTAGCAAGCGGATCTGCACGTCCTTGTAGTCAGGAGCCAGTGCGTAAAGACCCTTTAGCGCCTGGATGGTCGCCGACCAGTCGCGTTTCCAGTTGTTCAGCGCCGCTGTGTAGAGGTTTAGCAGATTAAGCTGATCCTGGGCATTCTTGTGCTCCGGATCGACGGCCAGGACCTCCTTGAAATGTCCATCGGCCTCCTCCATTTGGTCCAGCCGAACGGCGTTTAGCCCAAGCTGGTAGTGAGCCGTGGTCAGCATCGTTTCCACAGTTTCCCGCTGGAAATCGGGATCGAGTCCCCGGAGTTCGTCTAGCACGGCCACCGCTTGGGTCAAGGCGCCTTTCTCATAGTGGGCGACTGCTTGCCGATAAAGCAACGCGGCTGCCCCCTGGCGTGTTTCCGAAGTGGGGGTGACCTGAGCCTGGGCTAACTCCTTGGCCTCCTGCAATCGGCTCTGCGCCTCGTGCAGATTGGAATCGTAGCGCAGGGCAAGTTCAAACTCTGCGATCGCGAGTTCGTAGTCTTGTTCTTCCAAGCGCGCGAGGCCCAACTGGTAGTGCTCGCGGGCGATCTGCTGGTTCTCGATAGCCCGGTCCTTGAGTCCGTCATAGACGCCCAATGCGCCCAGCACAAGCACATAGATCAGCAGCAAGGCTACGCCCAAGCCTGCGAGCAGCGTCCAAAGCCAGGTGCGCGGGCGGCGCTTCTGCGCGTATTCGTCCTGTTCATCCAGCCCCTCGATGGGGGGCAGTTTGGCCGGCACGGGGAGAAACTCGTCCTCGACCGGCTCCTCTGTCCTTTTCCGAAACATTCCCTTCACTCGTTCAAATTCAGCGGAGGCGCGATCCGCAGTTTATCTCAGGTTGAAACTCGTGCTATACTCCGCTGCCACAGCGCCATCCGGCGCTTCCAGGCGGAACGTCACCTGCCCTGTCGGCGGCGCATCGCCGTCCAGCGGCACGGTTTCCCAGAATGGCTGGTCGGGCGCCAGCGACACGGCACGTCGCCAGACCTCTTGGCCGTTCAACAAGAGCACCACGTTGCCGGACCAAGCGCGGGTGACGGCTGCGGCCAATTGAGCATTGGGAGTCGCTGTACCCCGCTTCCCCGAGGCGCGCCTCCGGTGAGTGGCGACTAGGTACAGGGGAAGTCCCTGTTGGGGATCTCTCTGGCCGGCGCTTTGCTCACCGCCGACGGAAAGGTTCAGCGCAGCTGTTTCGTTGGCGTAGCGCAGCCTCCCCAGCCCGGCCACCGGGTACCAGGTCTCCGTCCAAGCCAGGTGGCCACCGGCGGGGATGGTCACGCTGTCGTCAAAGGTGGGCGCTGGCCCGCCATGCATCTCTACGTAGCTGGAGTGATCATCCGTCCAGTTGTGCGTTGGGATGGAGTCGCTCCAGCCGAAAGCAAAAAGCTTGGCTCCCTGCGCTACGTCGGCAGGAAAGACGCGCACCATCCCTTCGTCGGATGCCTCGTCGTACACGGCCATAAAAGATCGGCTTGAGCCCGTCGAACGCTCGCCCACCGCCGGATCCTCAAAAAGGCCGAGCCAGCGGTTCCAGTTGCCTAACCGACTATAGTCCACCCCATTAAAGACTGGCCAAGGCATGCGTTCATTGTAGCGGGGCAGCAAGTCATCACCGCGGCTGTGGATGGTGACAGCTGTCACAGCGTTGGGCAGGACGAAGCGTAGGTCGGCAGAGGGGGCATTCCCCCCGCCGGGGGCCAACATGGCGTTGGTCCAGTATTTGACGGCCACCGGCGCGTCCGTCGGATTCTCCAAGCGGGGTCGAATGGTAAAGGAAGCAGCTTCAGCCCGCAGCCGCACGGTGATGACTGCCCGCACTCGGTCGTTTGCTGTTGTGTCGCGCAGGGTGAGGGTTGCCTCCCGGCCGCGATGCTCTACCTCGGCGATCCAGGGCACACCCCACTCGTACCCATGTTCTTCTACTGGAAAGCACCACTCGATCCCGCCCGCTGCCAGCCAGCCACCTTGCTGCGGCGGCCCCCAAGGGCTGGGCTTGAGCACTGGGTTGCGGTAGGTTTCGCGGTGTCCAGTGGGCTTGTAGATCACTTCGTAAAGTCGACCACCTACGTCAGGCAGGAAGGTTAGCTTCAGGTATTCGTTCTCCATCTCCAGGGTGCGGTACGTTGCATCTCGAGGTTGTGGGTTCGCGGCCTCGTAGGCAGCGCGGTCGAAAGCGGCATACTGTAGGTTGAAAGACGCATCCCACACCATCGTCGTATAGTCAGCATAGGGATAGGTTGGAATCGTGACTTGGCCCTCGCGTATGGCGACTGCCGGAGGCGGCTCGGTGGTCGCAGATGGGCTAGGCGGCGGAGTACAGGTGGGCGGCAGCGTGGGAATGGGGACCATGCCGCTAAACTGGTTGTTTGTCTCGTCGATCTCTTTGACTTGGGAGTCTGCATCGGCCAGGATCACGTTTTCGCCGCTGTGGGCATATCCCTGGAACCACAACCTGGCCGTCTGACCCGCTGGCAGGCCCGCCTCTACCGTCTGCCGGGCGCCGTTGGCCTCCACTTCAAACGGCCCGGCATCCGCTGGGCCGGTGTTTTTGATCAGTACGGTAAGACCCAGATCTGTGGAGGTGTAATCGCAAGCGCCGCCCGTTTCCAGCTCGACCCTGACGTTCGACACGACCAGATCGGGCCGGGGCCCGGAAGCATCTGCCCCTGGAGGGGTAGTTGGCGCAGTTGTAGCGGTGAGGATGGGACCGACATCCAGTGTGCGGGTGGGTACCAGTGTGACGGTCGGCGCGGTGGGTGCCAGCTCGCCGCCGACGATGATTTCCTCGCTGGCGACCAGATCCACAGTTTGCTCCAACGGCTCGTAGCCGTCCATTTCAACGCGAACGCGATATTGGCCAGCGGGCAACTCTATGGTGACCGGCGTCGTGCCGGACCGCAATCCATCGACCAAGACCTGGGCCCCTGCTGGTTGTACGTCTACCCGCAGCCGGCGAGCAGCCGCCGGAGCCGTGGCCCTCACGGTGGCAGATGGGAACGGCGCGCTGCAGCGGCTGAGGGCCACGATCAGCGCTAGAAAGAAAAGTGTGACTAGAAGTCGTAGCACGACTCCCAGCCACCTTTTGGGGCCAGTCTGGCCCGTCCTCTCAGTGTGACTCATGTCAGCCATTATACCATGTTTGGGCCTCTTGTCCAACAAGTAGATGTGGGAGAAACCCGGCGCGGGTCGCTGTCTGCTCGCTATGGCGCGTAGGTGAAGCTTAGTTGTGGCACGTTGCCGGTACCCAAGGCGTTTTCCCCCGACTCGATGCGGACATAATCGGCCGAGGATCCATCGTCGGTCTCGGGGGAGAATTGCAGACGCAGCTGCAGTCGCGTCCGGCCGGCTGCCAAGTCCTGTTCGATCCAGTGGGCGACGGTTTCAGAGGTGATAGTATACCATTGGCCCGAACCGGTGTGTGGCGTGAGCCAAGCCGAGTCCAAGCCTCCGATGTCAAAATCCCCAAGATCCAGGCTAGCGCCATAGTCCACGTGCACGAGATAGAGTTTGGACAGTTTGCCGTAGGGGTCGCCCACGACCTGCGCCTGGAAGAAGCGCAGCTCGACGCTCGCGATGGTGGCCGTCGCCGGAATGTCCGAAAGGTCAAAGCTGAGGAATCCGCGATAGACAGCCTCGCCAGACGCCGTACCAAAGTTGCCGGTGCGGATGTCTAGTCCATTGTAGCTGTCCTGTCCGCCGATCACATACCCGTCGAGCCCAGCCTGGCTCATTTTGGTCACGTTCACGTCGGAAGGCGGCACAACTTGGACATTTACCTGCAATTCATTGTTGGTCTCGTCGCTCTCGGCCACGGCATGGCCCGTGTCGACCCGCGCCACGGTGGGCAGATTAGCGTACCAGCTCCCCGGATTCCAGACGGCGGTCACGACCATGGTCTCGCCTGTGTTCAGTCCGGCTGCCACGTGTCCGTCCAGAGGGACGGCCGTTCCCGGCTGCCACTCCCAGTCAAAGGGGCCGGCCCCTGCCGATCCAGTGTTCCGGATGGTGATCCTGACTTGGTTATCCTGATGTTGGACGGGAGGAGAAGGATTGAAGGTGATAGATACGACGGTCAGATCGGGCTGGGCAGCACTGACGGTGACCGTGGCTGAAGCAGTGGTCGTGCCGCCCGGGCCGATGGCGGTCATGACGTAGGTGGTCGTTTCGGTGGGACAGATGTTGCGGCTACCCGGCGTGCCCACACCGCCGATGCCGTGATCAATCGTAGCTTCTGTGGCGTTGGTCACCGCACCCCACTCCAGGGTGGTGCATTCGCCGGCGATGATGGCCTCGGGGACGGCTTGGAAGTATTCGATTTCTGGCGCAGGGTGGTGGGTTGCGGACGGCGTCGGCGTGGGGGTCTCGGTGGGCGTGGATGTGGGCGTGAGCGTCAAGGTCGGCGTCGGCGTGTCGGCAGGCGCGTCAGGTGGGGCTGTCTCTAGCGGCGTGGTAGGTGGCGGCACGGTGGGCAGTGGTGTGGTGGAAGGCGAAACGGTTGGGGTGGGGGTAGCGCTGGGCGTGCCCTGGCCTACGCTCGCACCAACGACCACGTTGACCAATGCGGTGTCGCTGGCTTTGCCCGGGGCGGTGTAGGCCACCGCCGAGATGGTATGGGAGCCGGGTTGGTCAAAGGTCCACGGCTGGCTGGCGACGAGGGAAGCTTGGCCCTTCTGGTCGGCGCTGGTGGCAACTGCTACCAACGCATCGTCCACGCTCACTTCCAGGCGGGTGATATTCCGCGCGCCGGTGGCCATAGCCTGTAGGACGATCTCGTCCCCGGCGTTGACCTGCGTTCCCGCCCCTGGTGACTGGATGGTAACGACGGGCTTGCTCCGCCCACCCGAGAGCAGCAGAATCGCAGCGATGGCCGCACCCACGACCACGATCCCGGCCAGGAGCAAGCCAATGATGATCGGTGCGGTGGAGCGCCCGGAGTCTTGGGTCTTGTGTATTTGGTGAGTAGGGCCCATGGCCGGCGCCAATTGCAGGTCAAAGACAGTGTCGCCCAGACGCAGGACATCACCGTTTTGCAGGGGCTCTGGCCCGACGATGCGCTGTTCATTGAGGTGCGAGCCGTTCGCGCTGTCCAGATCCTCGATGTAATAGGCTCCATGCTGCCAGGTGATGCTGGCATGGTAACGGGAGACCCGGGGGTCGGCGAGGACGATGGCGTTGTCACTCTGGCGTCCAATGGTGATAGGAACCTGGGTCAGCTCAAAGACCTGTCCTGTGTGCCTGATAGTCAGCGCTGATCCAGAAGATTCTTGATAACTCATGGCTCACTCCTTGTGCCGGAAGGCCCGGTCTAGTAAGGTTACTCGCTGGTGGCTTGGTGGCTGGTATCCTCGTCCAGCCCGCGGCCGACCAAATTCACAAAGACGTCCTCCAGGGTCGGTTCGCGCTTTTCCAGCGAGAGGAGGCGGGCGTCCTGAGCGCTCAGTGCGGCGATGACCGGGGCCAGGATGTGCTCGCCATCGAGGATCAGGTTGAGCTCGGTGTGCTCATCCACCTGGCGGTGGATGCACTGGCGCACCCCCTCGATGTCGCACACCTGGCTGGCGTGTTCCGGGACGTTCCAGCGCGTGATCCTTAGGTGAAAGATGGCATCCTGCTGGAGGGTGTGTTTTAGGTGAAACGGCGTGTCGCAGGCCAGGATCTCCCCTTGGTCAATGATGGCTACCCGGTCGCATAGTTCGTCGGCTTCGGCCATGTAATGGGTGGTCAGCAACACCGTCTTTTCCGTGTTGTCAGTGACCCAATCCTTGACATAACTTCGCACCTCTCGCGAAGCGCCCACGTCTAGGCCTAGGGTTGGTTCGTCCAAAAAGATGATCTGCGGATCGGTAAGGAAGCCTCGGACAAAGTTCATCTTTTGGCGGAGGCCTGTCGAGAGGTCCGAGATCTTTGTATTCTTGCGATCGGACAACCCCACTATCTCGAGCAGTTTGTCAATGCGCTCGCTGGTGGTTTGGTAGTCGAGCCCGTAAAACTGGGCGAACATCCACAGGTTCTCGCGGACGGTAAGCAGCCCATAGCCGGAGGTCTCGCCTCCGGTGACCATGTTGATCCGCCGCCGGATCCGGGCCGCTTCGGTCTCGACGTTCAGGCCGTCGACCCAGGCCCTGCCGCGGGTGGGCGAAAGCAGGGTGGTCAGGATCTTGATGAGGGTTGTCTTGCCGGCGCCGTTTGGACCTAGCAAGCCAAAGATCTCGCCCTGGTGTACCTTCATGTTGATGTCGTCCAGAGCCACCAGTTCCCTGGGCAAGGGCTCCGTCCGACCCTCTTTGTGCGCCTCGCGCTTTTGTTTGCGCGTGGGTTTCAGTTTGTAGATCCGCACCAGCTGTTCGGTGCGGATTGCTGCCCCTCTGGTCACGATCCGACTCTGCTCCTAATGCGGTGCTCTTGGAAGACGCTCACGGCAGTATAGCATAGTCCTCCGGCAAGGGCAAGCCACCCACTGGAAGGGTGTAGGGTCCTGTCAAAGTCGCCGGAACACACTCGATGACAGCGAGCGGCAAGGTCAGACCTGTGCGTTTCGCAACGATTCAAGGCGTGCATGCCGGCCCATATCCGCCGAACTCGCGACTTTGACAGGGCCCTGTGGAAGGGTGCAACATCCCTAAAAAGCGTCAGGGCTGGGGAAACGGACCCCAGCCCTGAACGTTGACAACTGATCGAGTTGTAGTCGTTACATACTCAGAGAGGCTCGTCTTTTAGCGAATTGCATCAAGCTATCCTGGCGAACCAAACCCAGGAATCTGCCGTCATCTACCACCGGCAGCAGGCTCTGGCTCTCAGCCAGCATTCGTTCCAGGACGCGGTAAGCGGCGTCGCTGGCTTTCACTGGTTTGAGGCTGCTCAGTGGACTCATGATGTCCCGGATGGGGGTCCAACCCCATTGCTGGCGCGGCACCCGCTGGATCTGGCCCAGCGTTGCCACCCCCGCTGCTTGAGCGCCGTTATTTACCATAAAGCAACTCTGTCCCCTGGGCAGCACATAGTCACGCACAATCCAATCCAGGGGGGTGTTGCCATCGACGGTTTGGCAACTGGACGAAGTAAAGTCGCTTGCTGTATAGCCCTCAAGCGCTTCCCGAACCCAGGCTTGCTGGGCGGTCTGGCTCGCAGCGTTATCCAGGAACCAGCCGATGAAGGCTAGCCACAGGCCATTGGTCCAGTTGCCCATCAGGAGCATGATCGCGCCGCCGATGATCATCAGCACGGCTATGGCCCGACCAACGCCTGCTGCCCAGCGGGTGGCCCGGCCCATGTTGCCCGTCCAAGCCCAGACCACCGAACGAAAGACTCGTCCGCCGTCCAGCGGGAAGCCGGGAATCATGTTGAAGAAGGCTAGACTCAGGTTGATGCCGCCCAGGTAGAGGCCCAGGGCTGCCACGGGCGTCATATCCAGGAACCGGCCCGTGAGCCACAAGATGCCAAAGCCCAAGGCTAGCAGCAGGCTGGAGATGGGGCCGGCGATGGCGATGAGGAACTCGGCCAAGGGGCGATCTGGGTCGCGACCGATGCCCGCCACGCCGCCAAAGATGAACAGTGTGATGCTTTTGACCGGAATGCCCCAGGCTAGGGCCACGACGCTGTGAGCCAGTTCGTGGAATACGACCGAAGCAAAGAATAAGACACTGGTCAGCAGGCCAACGGCCCAGTAGCCCATCCCGCTCCAGCCGGGATAGCGGTCTGGGAAGTAGGCCGTCGCCAGTGATAGCGTCACCAAGGCAAAGATCATGAACCATGTATAGTGAACTCCGATCGGGATGCCGAATATCTTTCCCAATCGCATAGAACTCTTCATACAGTTCCCTCCCTTCACTGTCTAGTCTACCACATGAGTGTTAGAGCAGTGTTATAATAGTGTTAGAGCTTTGTTAAATTTTCCTCGCTGTGTAGATGCTCATTGTCTATGACGCTGTCGTACATCTCAACCTTACCACAAGCTGGTCCGCCGTGCCTGACGTTCAGAGGACAATCATCGGATTCACCATCGGACACGCTTGCGCACTCAAGAGTAGGAGTTCGGCTCAGGTAGCCCTGTCGCGCCAGAGAGCGCTCACGACTCTGACAGATTCCGGAGCTGTATTTGTTTACCGGGTCATCCAACCCCGGCAGGATAGGGCAGCCGCCAGGGCTGTTCAGTTCTCTCCCTCACCCCAGGCCTCTCCCCCAGGGAAAGAGGGAGCCGCTTCCCTTCTCGGCATCGTTTCAAGCAAGCGAAATAGCACCTTTACGCGTTCTTGCCTGTGGCTGTCGGAGCTAGTCTTGCAACTAGGTGTCGCGGCAAGTCAAAGGTGTAAACCGATCTCCAGCCATTTTGAGGTCGAATGAAACGATACCTCCTTCTCCCTACGAGGGAGAGGGGTTGGGGGCGAGGGTGGGATGCTAGCGTTTTTTGTGGGTCTATCCCAGGAAGTGACCCGTACTGAATCATCGGAGAGGGCTGAAAAGAGATGCGCACTTGCTCCGGGATCGTATCATCGCAAAAAGCTGGGACGGCTCCCCCGTGCCTGCCCCCGAGTTATTGAGATGATACCCGGGATCGTTCCGAGATTCTTGGTAACGCTGGCATCTGCACCAGATTTGTGGTATAATCGTTGGTGATGAGTGACACGAGGCGAATCGGGTTGGTGGCTGTGCGCCAAGAGATTCTCCCCCTGCTGGATGCGTTTCAGGCAATCAAAAAAGATCGGCGGGGAGATGTGATCTTGTATGAAGGACAACGCGGCCAACACATGGTTGTCCTGGCCGAGGTGCCGCCTGGACCGGTGAGCGCAGCGCTGGGCGCCCAGATATTGATCTTGCACTACAGCGTGGATAGCCTGGTTAGCGTTGGGTCGGCAGGCGCTGTGCATGCCCAACTCTCTCCGGGTGACTTGGTCATCTCCCAATGTGCGGTGGCCCATGATGTGGGCGTCTTTTTAGGCTCTCGGTTTGAACCCTCTGGGGTGATGGGCCGCGACGAGCGCGGGAGGGTGGGCTATCACCGAGTCTTTGAGGCCGATTCAGATCTGTTGTCGTTGGCGCTGGACGCCGCTCGGTCCTTCGAAGTACCGGTGTATGTGGGTATGGTGGTTACTGGCAGCCAAGCAGTCTGTTCTACGGCGCGAAAGCGTTGGCTCTGCCAGACGTTCCAGGCCCTGGCCGTGGAGATGGAAACGGCCGCGGTGGCCCAGGTAGCGACAGCTTATCGCTTACCCTGGGTGTCAATTCGGGCCATCAGCGATGCGGCCGGCGACGAACTGGTCCTGGACTACAAACGGCTGCGAGTCTACCTGGATGACGAACGTCCGGCGTGGCAGCAGGCGCTCGGTCGCTGGTTGTACTTGGCGACCCACCCGGCAGCCTGGTGGCGCGTGCGCCGTCTCCGTCGAGGGCTGGCGCAGGCTTCGAGGCAGGCAGCCAAAGTGGTGGATACAATGTTCTGAAATAGAGACTCTCTCACAGTGGGCTGGCGGTCGAAAGCTTGAAGATGCCCTCTGTCTTGGATGGTGCTCTGCGGAGGCGACAGCCATGGCGGACAATAGAGGGAGAAAGGGAAAGGGGAGGTGAGCTATCGAACGAGAGCAGGCAGTTGAAGTACAGGATTCCATGGCGAGATGTTGCCAAAGAGAGAAGGGAGGTTCTTGATGGACGGTATCGTCAGTTCCCTACGGCTGGGGTGGAGCGCGCTGCTTTTCAACACAGATGCGTACGAAGAGATGCGCACCGCGGATAACCCGGTTGTCAAGGGGCTCATACTCATTGTGGTCGTAGGTGTGGTGATCGCGTTGTTGGGGCTCGTGGGCACTGCAATTGAGTGGGCCAGCACACCAGACCTGGGCGCGATCAAGGACACGATCTTTCGCTACATGCCTCAGATGCCTTGGTGGGACGAGGCACTGCGTGGACTCCCCGACTTTCCAAGACAGTTCAAAGAGTGGTACGATCTCGGCTGGCAGATCTTTCCCCGGGTGTTCGGTGCGCCGAACGTGGGCGGGGCCGCTCTGAGCATCATCACCACTCCGTTGGGGTTGGTCATCCGCTGGTTAGTCTACGGTCTGTTGGCCTACCTCTTTGCTCGCTGGCTGGGCGGCACGGCCGACTTCAGCGAGACCTTGGGGGTACTGGCTTTGGCTGTTGCCCCTCAGGCGTTGAACGTACTGACATTGCTGCCGTTTGTCGAGTTGGGCAGCTTGGTCAGTGTGTGGGGTCTGCTGTGTGCGTACTTTGGTCTAAAAACAGCCCATAGACTTTCGTGGGACCGAGCGGTGTGGGCCACACTGCTGCCCTTCACCCTGGCCTTGGTGCTGTTGCTCTTGGCCGGTTGCTTGGGCACGGCCATCGTGGCCGCAGCGGTGAAAGGAGGTTAGTTATGAGCGGTTTAGTTAATACCCTGTTCCGAACTGTCATCCTGGACGACACAGCGTTTCAGGACTGGCGTGAGCGGCCCAATCTGTTTCTAC
>JASFTJ010000016.1:0-11701 GCA_050053615.1 Anaerolineae bacterium
GATGTCCTGACCACTGTGCCCATCCCTGACGGCTTCTGGATCCGCGCCCTGGACCCCCAGCAGCACTTGCTCTACCTGGCAAGGCAGAATGGACGGGTGCAGATTTGGTCAGCCACTGGCGGGGACCTGCCTGCCGCCGCTCCGGTCCCGGCGGATCTGGCTGCCGAGGGAGCCTCCCGGCTCCTGTTGCCGCCGGGGGATCTTTCCCTCTTTGCCCTGGACACCCAGCAGTTTCTGTATCGCTCCGATGAGGGACGGGACTCTTGGGAGCGCCTGCATGGTGGATTGCCCTCGGAGTGGGTATGGGATGTTGCGTTTTCTCCGGATTTCGCCCGAGATCAGACGCTGTTTGCTAGCTTGGCCACGGGGGACCAGGGGTTCGGCGTTTGGAAGTCCACGAACAGCGGACAGAACTGGCACATGACCAGCATCGGGTTGACCGACCTGGCGGTGACCGATCTGATCATTTCGCCAGGTTTTGCCGAGGACCAGACCCTTTTCGCCACTGCCAGCCGAGGTGGGCTCTTTCGCTCCACCGATGCCGGCCAGACTTGGATGCCGCTGACCGAGCGCTACCGTCCCCCGGATGCGTTCGACGAGCCACCTGACCAGGTGGCGCTTTCGCCCACGTATGCCGAGGACCAAACCCTCTTTCTCAGCCACTACGGGTTGCAGCGCTCCGCCGACGGGGGCGACACTTGGCAAGAGATCCGCGTGGCCCCCAAGCCGCCGGGGTTTGGCTTCGATCAGGTGGCTATTCTGCCTGGTACTCCTGGCAACCGGGTATTCTACCTTTGGGTGCCAACCGAGCCTGACCAGCTGACCCAGCTCTTTGTCTCCACCGATGACGGTGACACTTGGACAGCGTCTGTCGCTGACCTGCCCCTGGCGGGCTATGGCGCCGGGCGGCTGTTCGCTGCGCCGGATTCCTCGACGCTCTACTTCATCTGGACTCCCAGCGATCTGGATGCATCAAGTCAGGTCTTTCGCATCACAGGTGATTTCACAGGCTGGGAGCGCCTGACGAAAGAGCTCTATCCGGCCGCGACCCCCGTCGAACTGACCAGCGATGGCAGCGCGTTTGTGGCCCTGGACGATGCGGGGCGTGTGATCCGCTGGCCCCTGACCGACCTAACGTGGCAACCGGCCATCCCGCCCACACCTGTTCCTACAGACGGGCCGACGCCGATTCCTCCGGCTACACGCACGCCCACGCCTGCCGCCTGTGCAAGCGAACCGGTTCGCTTCCGTGCTGTGTGGCAGCAGGCCCGCACTCGGCTGGGCTGTCCAGAGCATCTGGCGGAGCAGGTCCGTCTGGCTGAACAGCCCTTCGAATATGGCTGCATGATCTGGAATTCGAGCAGCTTGCAGATCTATGTGTTGTCGGACGAGGGCACGTGGCAGGCCTTTGACGACACCTTTCGGGAAGGGGTCGACCCAGATTACGATCCGGATCTGCCTCCGCCGCCTAGGCAGCCGCAGCGGGGATTTGGCAAGGTGTGGCGCGAGCAGCTGGGTGGGGCGCAGGCGGCTGTCGGTTGGGCCTTGGAGGGGGAGCGTCCGGTGGATGGCTGGCGCCAGCGCTTCGAGTGGGGCTTGCTGGTTTGGACGGACGCTGTTCTTCAGGGAGAGGACATCGCGGGTTCAGCCTACCTGCTCTACGACGACGGGACTTGGCAGGCGTTCCCGGCAGCGGCTCCGTAACGCACAGAGGCAGTCGTGCAAAAGTAACACGGAGGCCGGGGAGGGGATAAGGGCCAGGTCAAGCACCAAGGGCGGCTGTTACCCTAATACGCAAAAAGGCCTTGTCTTCAAAAGACAAGGCCCTGTGTGCTCTTGTATGCCAAAGACCACTATTCAGGCGGCACCAGCAGATAGCGACAGGCAGCATCTCCTGCTTGAAGTGTGGCTAACCGTTTCGGTGCAACCCCCATCAGCCGCGTGATAAGCGCGATATCCATTTCACATACTTCACCATGTTCGCGGGTCACCTGGCGATAGGGGCAGTTAATGTTGGTAAAAACATATCCCTCAGCGGTTTTTTCCCAGTCACTGATGAACCCGTGCTCTTCAAGAAACTCTGCCACCTGGGTCAACCGCTCCTCGAAGGACTGCCCGGCGTGGGGAGGAGGTGCTCCCCGTGCGATCCGATCGGCGATACGCTGAAACATGGCCCGTAGTTCCCCCTTGCCCATCGCTTCCTTAATCTCGTTCACCAGGTGGCGGGCCAATGCACCATAGTTGCTCGGGAAGAGCTCGTCGGCTTCTTCGGTTAGCGTGTAAAGCAGCCGGGGGCGGCCCACTTTTTTCGAGCGGCGCACTTTGGAGGCCTCGACAAGGTTCTGGGCCTGCAAGACATTCAAGTGGTGCCGAATGGTCATCGGCGTTAATTCCAACTGCTCAGCCAGGTCTTCGACGGTCGCTTGTCGCTCTTCTTTCAGAATTTGCAGGATCTGCTGACGTGTGCTCTGCATAACGAATCTTCCTTTCCATTGAGAACGCCAAGCATCAGTGTTTTCTTTGATGCTTAGCGGCCATTGTAGCACAGACCAGGAAAAAAGTCAATTCTTATGATTTTTATTGCCAACGGCGTATGCTTTTGTTTGAAGTGGGGATGCTTTCAGGGGATCAAAGGACCCCTTCCCGCAAGAGGAAGGGGTCCTCAAAGATCTTGTTCCTATGTGTGTCCGGATCTGAACCTCAGGCCATCAGGGCCTCGAATTCCTCCCGTTCAATCGTCTCGATCTCGATGAGGCACCTGGCCAGGTCGTCGAGTTTGTTGCGATACGTGGTCAGGATACTTCGAGCTTGCCGGTAGGCTTCCCCGATGATTCGCCCTACCTCCGAATCGATGTCCTCGGCGACCTCCTCACTATAGTTGCGCTGTTCGGCAATCTCCCGTCCCAGGAAGACCATCTCGTCCCGGTCACCGAAGGTCAACGGCCCTAGCTTTTTGCTCATACCGTAGGCCGTGACCATCTTGCGCGCCAGCTTTGTCGCCTTTTCCAGGTCGTCGTGAGCGCCGGTCCACTTGTCGCCAAAGACCAGCTCCTCCGCTGCCCGACCGGCAAGCATCCCGGCAATGTCATCCTCGAACTTGTCCTGAGCGTAGAGATAGCGATCCCGCTCTGGCAAGGCCATAGTGTAGCCCAGGTTCATGCCGCGGGCCACGATGGAAACCTTGTGGATCGGATCACAATGAGGGAGCTTGGTTTGCACCAGAGCGTGCCCGGCCTCGTGATAGGCCAATATCTCCTTTTCTTCATCGGTGATCAGCCGGCTCTTGCGCTCCGGACCGGCGATGACACGTTCTACCGACTCTTCGAACTCGTCCATGCCGATGGCTTTTTTGTTGCGCCGAGCGGCAAGGATGGCTGCCTCGTTCACCAGATTCTCGATGTCGGCGCCCACAAAGCCCGGCGTACCCCGGGCCAGCAGCTCCAGGTCCACATCCTTGGCCAGCGGTTTGCCCCGCACATGCACCTCGAGGATCGCGTGGCGCCCCCTGATGTCAGGTCTGTCGAGGACCACACGCCGGTCGAAACGGCCCGGACGTAACAGGGCCGGATCGAGGATGTCAGGTCGGTTGGTGGCGGCGACGACAATGATGTTAGTATCGGTGCTAAAGCCATCCATCTCGACGAGGATCTGGTTCAGGGTTTGCTCCCGCTCGTCGTGAGAACCGCCCAAGCCTGCCCCTCGATGGCGACCCACGGCGTCCACTTCATCCACAAAGATGATGCACGGTGAGTTCCGTTTGGCTTGATCGAATAGATCGCGCACACGGGCGGCACCCACACCGACAAACATCTCGACAAACTCGGAGCCCGAGATCGAAAAGAAGGGAACACCCGCCTCGCCCGACACCGCTTTGGCCAACAGCGTCTTGCCCGTGCCTGGCGCCCCCATCAGCACGACACCCTTGGGAATGCGTGCGCCCAAGGAGATGAACTTTTGCGGCTCCCTGAGGAATTCCACAACCTCGGCAAGTTCCTGTTTGGCTTCTTCCACACCGGCTACGTCATCAAACGTGACGGTGGGCTTCTCGCCGGTAAACATCCGCGCCCGGCTCTTCCCAAAGGAGAGGGCCTGGTTATTGGTACCCTGCGCCTGGCGCATGAGGAACACAAAGAGCACGGCCAGGAAGATGAAAGGCAAAAAACTGCCCAGAATAGCCAGCCATTCCCCCCAGGCGCTTGGCGGTTCGACCTTCAGATCCACCTGGTTCAAGGCTTCAGATCTCGCTCCTAGACCTAGCAGGACCGCAGTCAGGTCTACGCCCTCTTCCTTGCGAGAGGAGACGACTTTGTCGCCCTCGTAGCTTACCTCCAGTTGATTTTCTCTTACCAGAACCGCTTTGACTTTCCCCTCATTGATGTCGGTCACCAGTTGGGAAAGGGTGATTTCTTCCAGGGCCTCGTTCATCGGAAACAGTCCAAAGATCAAAGCCCCAGCGACGATCAGAATGAGCACATACACAAGTGCTCCACGCCAATTCACGTTCACTATTTGCCTCCGCCAATTGTTACCCTTATGACACTGTACCGGGGTTTGTGCTCAGAATCGTTTGTCCCCCGGAGTGTCAAATCCTGCGATCATGACCTGGATTGCCAACCCAGACTGAGCGGAAAAAGAGGTCCACGCTTGCTTTCGTTGCCACCCCGGCACACAATCCAGATGCTAGGCCGCAGTTATAGTATAGTACACTTTAGTCGCCAGACCCGTAAGCTGGACTCCTAAACCGGGCAATTCGCCGGTTGCCCCCCAACATCCGACACTGATGTCCTCGTCAGACCGTCCAATCGTTGAGGAGCTACTACTTACCACGACCTGTAGATTATACCAGACAAGGCTGGGATCATCCAGTCGCGTGTGTGCCATTACATGCTCTGGCCGGCTTCCGATACGCGGCAGGAATAAAGCCATGTCCTCCGGAGGTGGCGAGAGAAATGCCGGCAGGGGGGTAGGTGGTGGAGCCGCGTAGCGCTGGTAGACTGTGCGCCACAACGGGATCAACCCCAGCACTGCGATCAATGCAGCGATAATCAGCGCGACCATCAGCCAGTCGACGCCGGATGCCTCCACTCCCCAACGTTCGAATTCTGCGTCGTCGGCCGACGGAGCAGGCACCAGCATCCGTTCCTCCGACGGGATAGGGCTGGTTATCACAGGCTCTGGCTGCCGCGCGCCCAGGTGCGTACGCAGGATATGAGCCAGCTGACCGGCGTGTCTGTAGCGGACAGCCGGTTCTTTGGCCAGCGCCTTGTGCACGATCTGAGCCAGGAGCGGCGACACATCCGGCACTAAGCTTTGCAAGATGGGCGGATCGTGGCGCAGGTGCTGCAGGATGAGGCTTCTCTCATCCGCGACGTCAAAAGGAGGGCGACCAGCCAGCATCTCGTAGAGCAGCAAGCCGAGGACGTACACGTCCGACGCGGGACGGACATCCTCGCCCGCAGCCTGCTCCGGTGACAGGTAAGGGAATCGTCCCCACGGCTGGCCAGGCAGAGCGAGAGCAGGTCGCAGCGCCGGAAGCATGCTCATTTCGGTCATGGCAACTTGCCCGTCATCCCTGATCAGCACGCTGTGTGGCGATAGTCCACCGTGGATCAGCCCAGCTTGATGGGCAGGCGTGAGCGCTTTGCACAAACTGATGGTGATCTCGACAGCTGCCTTGCTGGTCAGACGCTCCCTGCGCGCCAACAAGTCCGCCAAGGACTGGCCCTCGACGTGGTTACGCACTAGGAGCAATTGCCCATCAACCGAACGGACCCGCTCGAAGGGGATGAGCGCCGGCTGAGCCAGATCAGCCACAGTCTGCTGGCTCTTGGTCAAGCGTCTCATGACCTCCGCAACATTCTCGAAACGGCGGGCCAGCGCCAGGACGACGACCAGCCGATCCTGCTCCATATCGTAGGCTTTGTACGCTATCCCTATGTCCTGGTTGATCCCGTCCGACACGATGCGATAACGGTTCTCCAGGATCTCCCCGGCCTGCATCATCTTTTCCTCAGCACTCATCTCTGCTTACCAACACTCCCTGGCTATTGTACACTAACTCCCAACTTGTGACAAGCAGCCTTGACCCAAGGTCAGAATCGGCGTTTCTCGCAGTGACTGTCCTGAAAAAAAGTCGAGAGAAAACGGGTACCGTACCCCCTTTCTCTCGCTGAAAAGACCTTTTTTCAGCGGAGCCAACAATGCATTCTCTGAGTCCACTGAAAAAGGGCCGAATTGAACCACAGAGATTACGGCGAATTTCAAAGTATATCTTTACAACCTGTGTTCTCTGCGCCTCTGTGGCGTGATGATCTGACCCACTGCCACCGAGCAGATCCCATGCGAGTATCATGCCCCCTGCCTGCTATGAACAGGATTGGCACAAGATCATGAGGTCTGGTATAATAAAGGAGTCTTGCCATCAAGAAGCTCTCTGAGGGTCTTTCTAATCGTAAAACTCGTGCGAATGCCGGGCAGGCAACGACGAAACGGACAGGACAGATCATGCGGTCCAAGTTGATCGTAAATCCCACATCTGGGCCTTGGGATGTGCGGCGCGAATTGCCAGCCGTTCTTAACCATCTGGAGGACCACGGCTGGCGGGTAACCCTGCACCTCACCGAACAGGCCGGCGAAGCGACAAAACTGGCCCGTCAGGCGGCGGACCAAGAGCTTGACGCTGTGCTCGTGGTGGGGGGGGACGGCACCATCAATGAGGTCATCAACGGTCTGGCCGAGAGCTCGGTGGCTCTTGGTGTGCTGCCCGGCGGCACAGGCAACGTGTGGGCCAAAGAACTGGGCTTGCCCACACGCTCGCCTCGTCATTTGCTGCCGCTGGTAGATTCGGTCCAGGCGCTGGTGCCAGGCAAGACCCGCCGCATAGATCTGGGCAAAGCCAATGGCCAGTATTTTCTACAGTGGACCGGCTTGGGGCTGGATGCCGAAGTCACCTATGCCATGGAGCCTCGTACACGCCGCCAACGGCGCTTGGGCGCCTTGGCCTACGTCGTCGCTGGGGTGACGACGGCCATCAATATGGCTGGCATTCGCAGCCGCATATGGATTGACGACGAACTCGTCTACCGTCGCTCTATCCTCATCGTCATCAGCAACTCCCAGCTGTATGGCGGGCGCGTGCGCATTGCCACTGACGCCCGCCTGGACGACGGCCTGCTTGATGTGAATGTGTTCTCTGGCACTGGCTTTGGATCTGCGGTGCGAACAGCGCTAGGCATCATCACCGGCCTACACGTCCGCGATTCGCGCCACAGCTTTTTCCGGGGCAGCACGATCCGCGTCGAAACCGACAAGCCGATGGCCATCCACCTGGACGGCGAGCCGTTTGGCACGACCCCCCTCCAATGCAACGTCATGCCTCGCGCCCTGACGGTGCTCATTCCCCAGCACATCCGCCCTGAACTATTCTCAACCCAAGGCAAGAGCGAGGCAGAAGAGAAGGCCCGTAGACGATGGCGCGATGCTCCTTGGCGGCTGTTTCAAGGATAATTGGCAGCTGCCAAACGGATATGCACTTCTCCTCAACAGCTCGTGGCTTTGTACTTTTGGCCTATTGTCTTCCCCCCCGAAAGCTGGTATAATGGCCTGCACAGACGCGGGACTTGCCACGATTGGAATCCCGCTCTGATTATGGACCGATTATGTCAGAATGGATGATTCGGACCCAAAACCTAACCAAGCGCTTTCCGTGCTCCACAGCAGTGAGGGACCAGGACTGTAAGCCGCTCGACGGGAGCGCGACAGGCGCCGAGGCTCTGACCTGGTTCACCGCCGTGGACCGTGTAACGCTCGATGTGCCCGCGGGCGAAATCTTGGCTCTGCTGGGACCCAATGGCGCCGGCAAGACTACAACGGTTCGCATGCTGGCCTCCATTCTCAAGCCGAGCGAGGGCTGGGCGCAAGTCGCGGGGTTCGACGCGGCCCGCCAGGTCCGCCAGGTCCGCCATGCCGTCGGCCTGCTCACCGAGTTTCCTGGCCTCTACCTGCGGATGCGCGCCGACAAGTATTTGACCTTCTTTGGCCAGCTTCAGGGTTTGTCCGACGAACAGATCCGGCATCGGATCGGAACGCTGACCGAGCGCTTTGGCCTGGCCCGGGCCCGCAGCCAGCGATTGGCCGAGTACTCCAAGGGGATGCGGCAGAAGCTAGCCCTCATCCGCGCCATGCTTCATAATCCAAAGGTCTTGCTCCTCGACGAACCGACCTCGGCCATGGATCCTCACAGCGCCAAACTGGTCCGTGACGCCATTCGGGATCTGCGCAGCGAGCGGCGCGCCGTGCTTATCTGCACCCACAACCTGACCGAAGCCGAAGTGCTGGCCGACCGGATCGCCATCATCCACCGGGGGCGGATCATCGCCCTGGATACCCCGGAGCACCTGAAGGCCCGATTGCTGGGTCCGCCGCTGCTAGAGGTGCGGCTGGCCCACTCGCTGGATGGGCACGTCCGCATTCCTGCCCTGTCCGAACTGGTGCAAGTCGAAGCGTGGGGGGAGGACTGGTTCCGCTACCGGACGCCATCGCCCGAGACGACGAACCCGGTGCTTTTGAACCGCCTAGCTGGGATGGGCGCCGAGGTACTGACCCTGAGCCAGGTCCCCCGCAGCCTGGAAGAAGTCTATCTCCAGATCGTAGAGGGGGAGGAAACAAGATGACGGTTGAAGTGTTCCGTTCGGAGCGCGCCTCGCTTCGGATGGCGTGGATCATCGCCCGCCGCGAACTGCGCGACACGATGCGCGATTGGCGCATCGTCACGCCCATCGTCATCCTGACGCTTGTTTTTCCCTGGCTGATGAACTGGACTGCCCAAGCGGCCATTGACTTTGTCCAGAGGCGGGACGCGCCCATCATCGGCGAACGGCTGATCCCCTTCTTGCTCATGATCGTCGGCTTTTTCCCCATCTCCTTTTCGCTGGTCATCGCCCTGGAGACGTTCGTCGGCGAGAAGGAACGGCGCAGCATTGAACCGCTCCTCTCCATGCCCATCACCAACCTGGAACTGTACCTGGGCAAGATGATGTCCGCCACCGCCCTGCCGCTGATGGGCAGCGTGTTGGGCATCAGCGTCTACCTCACAGGGTTGTATTGGTCCATCGGCTGGATGCCAACCCTGGAGCTATTTGTCCAGATCTTTGTGCTGAATATCATATCCGCGCTGGTGATGGTCTCAGGAGCTGTCGTCATCTCCAGCCAGACCACGAGCGTGCGAGCTGCCAATCTGCTGGCCAGTTTTATCATTGTGCCCATGGCCCTGCTGATTCAAGGGGAGAGCATCGTCATGTTCTGGGGTGATTACGATACGCTGTGGGTCATCGCTGCGGGACTGATGGTTGTCATGCTGATCCTGATCCGCATGGGTGCCAAAACGTTTAATCGTGAGGAAATCCTGGGGCGTGAGATTGACGAGCTGAATCTGCGGCGCACGCTTGGGCTTTTCGTGCACTTTTTCGTGCAACCACCCAACGGAACGCTCGATGACCGACAGCCCCCGGCCACAACCCCTCTCCTTTTGCGTCTGCCTCGTTGGCTGGTGCGGATCTATTGCCACGACCTGCGTTGTTTGCTACGCCACAATTGGATGCCGATCGCCGTGGTGATCATCTTTGTGATTGTCGCCGGGGGGATCGGCTGGGTCTATGTTGCCGAGTTACCCTTGCCTCAGGGCGTGTTCACCCTAGAAGACCTGTCGGCACAGGATTTTGAATCTCTATCCAACGTCAGTTTTCTCCCATCGCTGACGACGGGGGCGATCCTTATCCATAACATGCAAGTGCTCCTGTTGGCCGGACTGGCAGCGGTGATCAGTCTTGGGGTCTTGTCCATCTTGATGCTGATGGTGCCCATTGCCCTGGTGGGCTTTGTCGCGGGGCAGATAGCCGGACAGGGCTACGATCCATGGACCTTCCTGGGGACCTTTATCCTGCCCCACGGCCTGTTCGAGATCCCGGCAGCGGTGATTGCCACGGCTTTTGCCCTGCGCATCGGCGCCTCGATCACCGCGCCCCGCGAAGGCCTGACCGTGGGCGAGGGATTAGTTGCCGCCGTTGCCGATTTCATCAAGGTGTTTCTCTTTCTGGTCGTGCCCCTGCTGCTCGTCGCCGCCTTTGTCGAGGCCAACCTGACGCCGCGAATCGTGGTCTGGGCATTTGGAGGCTGATCGGTGCCTGAGCTGATCGTTCTTGGCACTGCTGCTTCGGTGCCCGATGCCATGCACGACACCATAGGCTTGGCGCTGCGTGGCTCTGACTGGGCGGTGCTGATTGACTGCGGTGGCAGCTCCCTGCATAAACTGGCCCGACACGGTGTGGACAAGGATGACATCCGTGCCGTCATCCTCACTCACCGTCACCCTGACCACATCTATGGCCTACCGGCGCTGATACAGGGGCTATGGCTCGGCGGATATCAAGTTCCCTTGCCCATCTATGGGCCGGCGGAAGCTCTCAACGTGGCTCGCAAACTGCTAAAAGTTGTCGACCTGGCCGACCGGGAGGGGATGTTTGCCCTCGAGTGGCGCCCGGTGCCATTGCGTGAGGGCCGTGCGGTGCTCCAGATGGAGGAGGTGCGGATCAGTGCCGCGCCCGCGGTCCACGGCAACGTCCAAACGATGGCGCTACGCATGGAAAATACGGCCAGCGGCCGGACCATCGTCTACTCGGCCGACACAGAGCCCTGTCAGGCCTTGATCCGTCTGGCAACCGGCGCGGATCTTCTGATCCACGAAGCAACCGGGGAGTATGCCGGTCATTCCTCGCCGGCCCAGGCGGCAGAGGTGGCTCTAGAAGCGGGAGTGACACAATTGGTACTCATTCACTACCCGGTGCATCGTGTGAAGCTGGAAGCTTGGCGCCGAAACGCCGCCGAATTCCCAGGCCCTGTACGCTTGGCCCAAGACGGCGACATCTATGAACTCTAGCAGGTCAAGTGCAGCGCCGCCACCACCCGCCGTCCTGTGGCCAACATGTCGTTGACAGTCTGACAGGCCGTTCTTGTTGGTTGGGCGATGAGCTGCACATTCTGGGCAGCCAGCGCCTGTTCTGTCTCTTGCAAGATGGCCATCCGTCCATAGCAGCCGGTGCCCACTACCAGCACCTCCGGTGGATCGGCCAGCACATCCGCCAGATCCGCGACGGCCAATTCGTGTCCCTTCACCCGCCACCAGCCAGCGTCCACCCGGTCGGGAAAGAGTATGATGTCGCTCCGATAAACCTGGCCGTCGATCACGATCTGCCCAAAGCGATAGCTGTCAATCATCGTCTCCCTCCCATGCCAGTATAGCATCAACACTGAGCAGATGCAACCATGTATTTCACCCCTGGCCGACTTTGTGGTATAATGAGCCATGGAGATAAGATGATGACTATGATGAATTTGCTTTTGATCCGCCATGGCCTCAACGATTGGGTGGGCGAAAAACTGGCGGGATGGACACCTGGCGTTCATCTCAATGACAAGGGGCGCGTCCAGGCGGCGGCTTTGGCCGAACAGTTGGCTGACGTGCCGGTGGCTGCCATCTACAGCAGCCCCCTGGAGCGGACGCTGGAGACGGCCGAACCCCTGGCCGAAGCCCATGGCCTACCTGTCCAGGTGCGTGAGGGGCTGGGCGAGACGCGCTGCGGTGACTGGACCGGCCGCACGCTGGAGGAGCTGAAGGACAAGGACCTGTGGCCGGTGATCCAAGTAT
>JASFTJ010000017.1:0-11380 GCA_050053615.1 Anaerolineae bacterium
TTGATACCTGGCATAAAGGACTTGAAGTAGTTTTGGGCTTTTCTTGAGGGGCAGACTAGGACGTCATAGTTGAGCAAGAAACGTCCTAGCAATTTTTGTATCATCTTGGCGGATACCCATTTCCCCCCACAAAGATAATGGCGATAGTCTTCGTACATTGTGTGTGCTGTATGAACAAGCGGCAATCCCAGAGGGTGGGCGGCACGTCGCGCCGCCCACCCAATGGTGAATTCCGTGTGGGTGTGGACGACATCGATGTGCTCTTTTTGGATGATCCTGCGGACGGATCTCGGTGTTACCAACCCGATTCGGATTTCCGTGTTGGGGTTGAATGGAACGGAGGGGAACCGATAGACGGTTGCATCCCTTTCATCGTAATGGGGGGTATCCACTGTAACCACAACGGCCTTGTGGCCTTTGTGCTCCAACCCCTCCTTGAGTTGAACAATGGACGTAGCAACTCCATTCCTGGTTGGCGCGTAGCAATCTGCGAAAATGCCGACATTCATGTTTGTGGGCGATTTGCCTGGATTCTTCCTTGGTCTGCCGTTTCTGCTGTCTCTTGTTCTCTCTCAGGAATCATCTCAAAAAGCTGGGGCGGCTCCCCCGTGCCCTGGCCGGCACTGGACAGGCCACGTCGCCGGGCATCGCGCAAGCGGCCCGGCCTGCCCCCGAATTATTGAGATGATACCCTCTCAAACCTTTTGCCGGTTGCCAACTCCACACACTTGTATGCCCCGTCGTAAATGCCGATGCTCTTGTTCTTGACGATACAGTCACAAAATAGCTCTAGTATATCGTTGTCATGGGCGAGTAGGTCGATAGCTTGCAGCGTGTGAGGAATGGTTCGCGCTTCAACGGTGCCATCACCGAGTTCCGCCCCTCTGATTGCGCCCCACATCTCATGCCCGCCGACCCGTTCATTAAAGATCTTTGGGACTGGATAGAAGGCCAGTTCACTTGGTTTTGTGATCATGACATCCACGACACGCATTAAACAGTTTGTGGCGTATACTGCAGGAAAGATGTCACCATGCAGGAACACGTGAAGTCCTCTGGCTTGCTTTGTACTAATCTCATCAGTGAAGGCTTTGGTATCATCCCATGTAAAGTGCGTGTGAATCATATCCCTATGTTGAGCTAACTCGCCCTCTAGCCAGTCCCAGTTGTCCCTGTGATCCCCCAGATTGACGAACAGTGCTACTTTGTCTCTTCTAATGAGAGGGATGCAATGCTCAACCACGGCCTTGAAGAGTTCTCGTTGGGCGCCTGCCCCTCCCATGGTGATAAGAAATCTTCTAGGCTCATGGTTATTCATACGTCTGAGGCGGGCTTTGCAGTCTACCTCGATATTTTCCACCAATTCGTGGTCAACGTGATGACCCACATAGTGAATCGCGTCGGGAGGCATGGGGTTCATGACTGTGCCTGTCTCATCAAAGCCACGCATGACGCGGAACCCATAGTATCCGGAGGGTGACTGCACGCCGTGTTTGGCCCCTTCGGTCAGTTGGAAGGCCATCGGCCAGTTGTCAAACATCATGTCCACCACGTTCGTCATACCACCGGCGACAGCCCCCATGCAGTTCCACATGTGCGCGGTGAGGATTGGCATGTCCTGGGGCAGGGCCTGGTGCAGATTCTTGAACAACTCGCTCATCTTGTAGTCCTTGACGTTCGTTTTTAGGAATCTCCATGGCCAGCCTACAATCCAGTTGTTGAGAAACAGAGACAGCATGGGCAACGTTGGTTCTCCCGTCGTCACAGGTTCCCAGGCATACTTGTTGAACAACTTGCTTCTTTGCGACAGTCGGGAAAAACGGCTGTACCACTTGTTGCACCAGTTGATAACGTCCGTGGTGATTCCCGGAATAGTCAGCAGATCCAACCAATACGGAGTGAATCCCATAGCCCTGGCACAGGATACGCCAGCCATGGCAATTCGATAGTGGCCATAGCCCATGCGGATGGTGCTGCAGATAACGGCCCCTTCCTGCTGGATTGGCTCGCCGTGGTCGCCGCGGACGATGTTTTTCGCGCCAAAGAGCGGTCCCAGATACTTGTTGTGCTCCAGGCTCAACGTGTATTCTTCGCCAGGATCATAGCCAAACTTCCTGACGAACATATTCTGCCACTTGATTGCCTTTCTCGAATGCGATTTCTCAATCGGGTTTCCATAGACGACAAAGCGGCCATCTTGCATCTTCACTAGATCACTCCTCCCGGTGGCAGCTGTCTTGTGGGGCATTGCGTACTGCGTGATGCGTGATTATACACCACGCCTCAGGCAGTAGGCAAGAAAAAGACTTGATCGGGCTTTGGGGCTACCCCTTTGTCGCGCCCAGGGTCAGCCCTTCGATAAAGTAGCGCTGTAAAAAGATGAACACCAGCACTGACGGGATCGTCGCCAGCAAGGCGCCGGAGATGATGACAGTCCAGTCCATGACGTACTGGCCCTGGAGCGTCGCCAGGCCAGCGGTGACCGGCTTGAGCTTGTCGCTGCGGAGCAGGACGATGGCCCACAGGTAGTCGTTAAAGATCCACGTGAACTCTAGGGTGGCCAGGGCGGCCAGGGCTGGCACGGTGAGGGGCATCATGATCTGCCACCAGATGCGGAACTCGCCGCAGCCGTCGATGCGCGCCGCTTCAATGATCTCGCCGGGCACGGTGCGCATATAGTTGCGCAGCAGGAATGTGCAGAATCCCAGCTGGAAAGCGGTGTGAAAGGCGATGATACCCCAGTAGGTGTCGTACAGGCCCAGGGCGTCGGTCAGTCGGAAGACGGGGAGCATCAGTACCTGGAAGGGCAGCATCATGCCCCCTACAAAGAGGAACAGGAGCAGGCGGTTGCCCCGGAACTTGTAGCGAGCCAGCGCATAGCCTGAAAGCGAGGATAGGAACAGTGTAAGGATCAGCGAAGGGATGGTGATGATAAAGCTGTTGGGCAGATAGTAGCTCAGGCCGCCGCGTCGCCAGGCTTCGGCAAAGCTCTCGAAAGAGAGTTCGCTGGGCAGCGAAAAGAAACCACGGGTCATGATGTCGCTGTTGGTGCGCATAGAGGTCAGGATCGCCTGCAGAAAGGGAACAAGCCACAGAAATGTGATCACCAACAACACGACAAAACCTACGGTCCGCCACGGGGAACTAAAGAATTTCCTTGTTGTCATGGTCATGACCTCCCTAGTATTCCATCTCGGTTTGCAGGGTGCGATAGAGGTAGATAAAGATAAAGACCAGGCTGATGAGGAACAGGACGACTGAGATGGCTCCGCCGTAGCCCATCTTGTAGTTGTTAAAGGCCTCGATGTACATAAAGTTGGCCAGCACGCTGGACGAGTTGTAGGGGCCGCCTCGGGTCATGACCGACACCAGGTCAAAGGCTCGCAGTGAATCGATGATGCTGATGGTCACGACGATGACCGTGACCGGGGCCAGGAGCGGAAGGATCACGTGCCGAAAGGTCTGCCAGGCGTTGCAGCCGTCCACCTTGGAGGCATCCACCAGGCCGGGGTCCACTCCTTGCAGCCCGGCCAGGTAGAGGACCATCACATAGCCTACCTGTCGCCAGATGGCCACCACGATGATGGACCACATGACCAGCTTCTTGTCGCTCAGCCAGCCTTGCGTGAGCGCGTCCAGCCCCACTGCCCGCAGCGCTTCGTTGATCAGCCCATTGGCCGGCTGGTACATCCAGCCCCAGATGAGGCCACAGACGACCAGCGAGAGCACCATGGGCGAATAGAAGCTGGCCTTGAAGAACTTTTCGGCGGGGATGGCGCGGTTGAGGGCCATGGCTAGCGCTAGGCCGGCCACGACCGGGATGGTGATAAAACTGATGATCCATTTGAGGTTGTTTTGAAGAGAGATCTTGAAGACTGGATCCCGGAGCAGCCTTTCGTAGTTGCGGAATCCAATGAATTCGGGCGTGGAAAGGCCATCCCAATTGGTGAGACTCAGGTAGAAAGTGTAGAACGTCGGCCCGATGACCCAGATCAGATAGATGATCAAGGGCACGATCAGAAACAACCAGGGCGTCAGTTTGGTAAGGGTCTTCTTACGAAACATAACGGCTGATCCTTTGAAAAGAGGAGCCCGTGGATGTCCCACAGGCTCCTCGGTCAGTTCGTCGTTGGATTATTCCTCCGCGAACACTTCTTGGCGGACGGTTTCCAGGTAGCTCAGGATTTCCTCGATCTCGGCGGGGTTGTCCCAGAACTGCATAAAGCCGTTCATGCCTTCGTCAGCCATCTCGGGCGTGGTGTCGCGGTCGTAGAACTGGGCCACAAAGTCGGCGCCCTGGATCAGCTCCAGGCCCTTCTGCTGCATGTCGGTGAAGCCGCTGGTGTCCACTTCCATGTTGGTCGGCAGACGGCCCAGCTCGTCGGCAAAGAACTGCTGCGCTTCGACGCCGCCCAGGTAGCCGATAAAGTCCTTGGCTCCCTCGATGTGCTGGGCATTGGCCGCGATCAGGAAGCCGTCGGTGGGCGCATCCTCACCCACCGGCACGGCCGGGTCGATGATGGGGAAGCGGAAAAAGTCGAGCTTGTCCTCATCCTCGTCGGGGTAGCTGTCGCGTAGGAAATCGCCCATGAGGTACATGGCTGCTTCACCTTCGAGCATGAAGGGGATGGCCTCCGACCAGCTGTAGGCCGCAGGGTCCTCGATAAAGTAGCCGTTCTCGATGAGCGGCTGCCAGTAGTCGGTAAAGACTTTCAGCACGCGCGGATCATCATAGCTCTCCTTGCCCAGCATCAGGTTGATGTGGAACTCGGGGCCGTTGACGCGCATGTTAAGATAGTCGAACCAGGCGGCCGCCGTCCAGCGGTACTTGGTGCCGATGGTGATGGGCGTGATGCCGTTTTCCTTGAGAGTTTCGCACACTGCCAGGAACTCGTCCCAGGTCTCGGGCGCTTCCAGACCGTACTGGTCAAAGATATCCTTGCGGTAGTAGACGGCCCACCAGTACCAGCTCGCAGGCACGAAATACTGCTTGCCGTCCACGCTGCTCATGGCCCGGAAACCGGCGGGGTAGGTGTCGTTGAAGCCTTCGTCCTCCCACACGTCGCTGATGTCCATGACCAGGCCTTTGTCAATGAAAAAGCGGGCGCGGTTGCCGGCGAACCAGGTCATGACATCGGGCGGGGTCGAGGCGGTCAGGTAGGCGCGGATGGCCTGCTTAAAGTCCTCGTGAGCCACCGAGCTGTGAACCACGTTGACATCGGGATTCGCTTCCATGTACATCTGCACCAACTGGGCGTCGGCCTCGCGGGGCGCAGGGTCGGTCATATAGGAATTGTAGATGACAATGTCTTTGTCTCTGACAACTTCTTTTTCGACCTCTTTGGTGACGATGACCTCTTTCTCGACCTCTTTGACAACCTCTTTCTCGACCTCGACGGTCTCGACAACTTTGACTTCCTTCTCCACTTCTTTGGTGACGATCTTTTCCACAACTTGCGGCTCCGGGGTCGGTCCACATGCGGCTAGTGCGCTCAGGACCAATACCGCGGCCATCAGGGTAAACAATGCCTTCTTCATTTTGCTCTCCTCCTATTTTTTGATACGACTTCTCGCGAGAAACTTGACTGTGTCAGCATGGATTCCTTGTCCTTGGTGGCACCTCCTTTCATGAGCGCCGGGGTCCACAAGAGGCCCGTTCTACGAGACGGGCTGGGATTGCGATCTGTTCGGGCGTGCGGTCTGGGTTCTGAATGGTTTCCACGAGCAGGCGCGCGGCCCGCTCGCCCGTTTCTTGCATCGGCTGCCGGACGGTGGTCAAGGGCGGATCAAAGTAGGAAGCCAAAGGAATGTCGTCGAAGCCGATGACTGATACGTCGTCGGGAACCTGTCGTCCGGCCTCCCGCAAAGCGCGGATGGCGCCGACGGCCATCTGATCGTTTTGAGCAAAAATGGCGGAAAAGGGGCGGCTGGCAGTAAGCAACTGGCCTGTAGCCTCGTACCCCGACGTGGCGGACCAGTCGCCTCGGATGGTATGGTCCGGATCGCAGGCCAAGCCAGCCTCGATCAGGGCCTGACGGTAGCCAGCCAGTCGGTCGTCACTTGCTTCCTCGTTGCCGGGACCGAGGATCGTCGCGATAGCCTTGTGCCCCAAGTCGATCAGGTAGCGGGTGGCCTGATAGCCTCCGTCCCGGTCGTCGCAATGAATGGAAGAAACCGGCTCTTCTTGAGGCGTGCTGTTCAGATAGAGGACGGCCAGACCCTTTTTGATGAGGGGCAAAAAGTAGCGATAGCGCTCGTCGGCGCGAGGGTTGAGCACCATCAGGCCATCCACCCGGCGGCGCAGCATCTCTTCTAGCAATGGTTCCACGTCTGCGACTGTCGGCGCGCTGCCGGTGAGCACAAAATAGCCCAAGCGGCGCGCTTCCGCTTGGGAACTGTCAATGATGTTGGCAAAGGTATAGTCGGTCAGGCTGGGCGAGATACAGCCCAGGGTGCAGGTGCGGCCCACTACAATGCTGCGCGCCGCCACGTTGGGGCGGTAGCCCAGCTCGTCAATGGCTGCCAACACACGCGCGCGCGTGGCGTCGCTAACTTCGCCTTTGTTATTGATGACCCGCGACACGGTTTGGCGGGAAACGCCGGCCCGGGCTGCCACGTCTTTGATGGTGGGTCGAGACTGCATACTGCACTTCTCCTCTACTGGTTCGTTGTCAATGTGAACGTTCACGTGAACGTTCACAAGTATAGCACGAAACCAGGGCCCTGTCAAGACCAAAGTCCACAGAGTCAAAAAAGCGTGCCAAGTGACACTGGGCGACTGATGCTCCTGTGCAGCGGCGGCGTCGAGATTTGGAGACCGCTCAAAGTGGCGGTAGAATAGGGCAGAGCATCGAACGATCAAGGAGCGAGGATGGCATCATGGATCTATGGAAGCCTCTACGTTTGCTTTGGGGCCGATTGACAACCCAGGGCGTGCGGACCACCCTGTGGTGGGCGGCGGATCACATCGTACGGATCATCAGCGGCGCGCCCATTCGCCGCGTGAGCGAGATCTTGCCCGGCCTGCACGTGGGCGGACAGTACCGGCGGCGGGGCTGGCGCCGGATGGTGGGACGGGGCATCACGGGGGTGGTCAACATGCGCATCGAGTACGATGACGCAGTGGCTGGCATCGCCCCCCAGCGGTATTTGTACCTGCCTACCGTTGACGACGACGCACCGACGCTGGAGCACCTACGTCAGGGATCGGCCTTTATCCGGGATGAAATCGCCCAGGGCGGGCAAGTCTACGTGCACTGTGGCTCGGGGGTAGGCCGGGCCGCGACGATGGCTGCCGCGTACCTTATTGACACCGGACTGACGGCCGGGGAAGCCTGGGCGCGCATTCGGGAGTCGCGCCCCTTCATCCGACCCACGCCGGTGCAGCTTGCACAGATCGAACGGTTCGCGGCCGCGAGCGAGTCTCGCCCGGTCTGACTTGTACCGTCCCAAGGAGAAGACTGTGTCCCAAGTTGCCATTGTCACTGACAGCTGTGCCAGTATCCCAGAGGTCCTCATCGAAGCGCTCAATATCCACTGGGTGCCTTATTACATCCATCGTGGTGAGGAAATCCTGCGGGATCTGGTGACGGCTCAACGCGCGTCGTTCTACCGCTGGCTACCCACGGCCGACGAGTTGCCCAAGACGGCGAGTCCCGGGCCGGGCGATTACGTGACTATGTATCGCAAGCTGGCCGAAGAGGGAGACGTGCGCGAAATCGTGAGCATCCACATGACGTCCAAGGGCAGCGGCGCCTACCAGGCGGCCAAAGTGGCCCAGACCATGATGGCCGATCTGCTGCCGGACCTCAAGATTGAGGTGATTGATACCCTGAACGTCTCCATGTGCCAGGGCTGGATGGTCATCGAAGCGGCGCGCGCCGCGCTGGCGGGTCAATCTCTGACCGATATCGTGGATTTGGTGAAAGCGATGATGCCTACCAGCCGCATGATCCAGACGGCGGATACGCTCAAGTACCTCTACATGGGCGGACGCATCGGGAGGGCGAAGCATTTGGTGGGTAGCTTGCTCAATATCAAACCGCTCATCGGCATGGAGGAGGGCGTCATCGTGGCGCTGGGCCAGGCGCGGAGCCGGCGACGGGCCTACGAGGCGATTGCTGACCGGGTCGAGGCCGTGGCGGACCGGCTGGGCCAGCTCAAGATCGCCTACGTCCACGCGGCGGCGCAAGCTGAAGCCGAGAAGCTCAAGGGTGTGGTCGAGGGGCGCCTGATGGCTGCGGAGTCGCTCATCGCCGAGCTCTCTCCGGCCCTGGGCGTGCACACGGGTCCCGGAACGGCCGGCGTCTGCTACGCGCCCGCCTCGCCACAGGAGTAGCAAAGGTACCGACCTGACTTGATCGCCGTCCTCGTCTTGCATATAATACCGCTGAAATCACGTGCGATGAACACTACTGAAATCACTTCCAGGAGGCGCTGAGCGATGACAGAAGAGACCCAAGCCAAACAGACGACCGAAGCGTTCGAATTCAAAGCCGAGATCCAGCAACTGCTCAACATTCTGGTCCACTCCCTCTACACCGAGCGCGAGATTTTCCTGCGGGAGCTGATCTCTAACGCGTCCGACGCCCTGCACCGCATCCAGTTCGAGATGCTCACCGATCGCGACGTCCACGACGGCGACACCGAGCTGGCCATCCGCGTGGACGCGGACGAGGAGGCCAGGACGATCACGATCTCTGACTCGGGCATCGGCATGACGCGGGACGAGATCGCTGACGATCTGGGCATCATCGCTCATTCGGGGGCGGCGGCTTTTCTGAAGCAGCTCCAGGAGGCGCAGCGCCCTCCGGTGGAGCTCATCGGCCAGTTCGGTGTGGGCTTTTACTCGGTGTTCATGGTCGCCGAGGAGGTGCGCGTCGTCAGCCGCTCCTACCGACCCGAAGCCGAAGCGGTGGAATGGGTAGCAGATGGCGGGACCCGCTACCGCATCGGCCCGGCGGACAAGGAGGAGCGGGGCACGCGGGTCGAGGTAAGGCTCAAAGAGGATGCCGAGGAGTTTGCCAACCCCTGGCGGCTGGAACAGATCGTCAAGAAACACTCTGATTTCGTGGCCTTTCCCATCTATGTTGGGGACAAAGAGGAACCGGCCAACCGCCAGACGGCGCTGTGGCGCCAGCCGTCCAGCGAGGTGGAGGAGACGCAGTACAAAGAGTTCTACAAGCATTTGACCCTTGATTTTGAAGAGCCGCTGCTGCACATGCACCTGGTGACCGATGCGCCGGTTCACATCCGCAGTATTCTCTACGTGCCGGCCAAGCGCGACCGGGGCCTGCTCAACCTGCGCACCGAGCACGGCCTGAAACTCTACATCCGCAATGTGATGATCCAGGAGTACAACCGCGACCTGTTGCCCAACCACTTCCGTTTCGTCGAAGGGGTAGTCGAGTCGGAGGATCTGCCGCTGAATATCTCGCGGGAGACGGTGCAGAGGAGCCCGGCGGCCCGGCGCGTGCAGCGGGCACTGACGCGCAAATTGGTCCGCGAACTGGAGACGCTGGCCGAGGAGAGGCCGGATGACTACGCGACGTTTTGGGAGGAGTTTGGGTTGTTCCTGAAGGAGGGGGTAGCCACCGATCCAACGGCCAAGGGCGATCTGATGCCGCTGCTCCGCTTTCACTCGTCCAGAGAGGGTGACGGGTTGGTCTCGCTGGCCGAGTACGCGGCCCGGATGGATGCCGAGCAGCCGGCCATCTACTACGTCTTGGGCGATGACCTCAGGTCGGTGGTCCGCAGCCCGCACTTGGACTACTTTAAGGCCCACGGCGTCGAAGTGCTAACCCTGGTGGATCCCGTGGACGGTTTTGTGATGACCACCCTCCAGGAGTACGAGGGCAGGCCACTCAAGAACGTGGACGACGCCGGACTGGAGCTTCCTGATGCAGAGGACGTCGAGACGGAGCATGAGGAGGTCGTTTCGGAGCCCGACTTTAACCGGTTGGTGGGCCGCTTTGTCAGGGTGCTGGGCGATCGCGTCGTAGAAGTGCGGGCCTCGAAGGTGTTGCGTGATCATCCCTGCCGCCTTGTCTCGCCCGACGACGCGCCGATGCGTGACATGGCTCGCGTCTATCGCCTGTTGGAGCGCGACTTCGAGGTACCCAAGCGCATTCTGGAGATCAACCGGCGGCATCCCATCATCGTCAACCTGGCCCGCCTGGTGACCGACGTGCCTGATGCCGAGGTCATTGACCCGACCATTGAGCAACTTTTTGAGAATCAGTTGCTCGTCGAAGGATTGCATCCCAACCCGACGGACATGATCCCACGCATCCAGCATCTGATGGAGGCGGCTACGATCCCTCGGGCTCAGTGAAAGACTGCCTCTATCAACCGAGCCTCCCGAAGGCGGATCGCCCTCGGGAGGTCTTTTGTGGCAAACTCTAACAAAACTCTAACGTTTCTCTTACGCTATTCTAATGGGCGTTTGATAGGTATATGGGGAAATCGGGAGAGGTCTCTGGCCCCGAGGCATCTTGGAGATTTGACCTTTTTTCCGGTTTGCACTATACTATGTCCGGCGTTAGCACTCTGCCCAAGAGAGTGCTAGCGCATGTAGTGTGTCTGCCGACACTGAATCAATCTAGATCACATTTTTGTAAGGAGGAAACTGAAATGGCACTCAATCTGAAACCCTTGGCGGATCGCTTGGTGGTGGAACCCATCGAGCAGGAGGAAAAGACGGCCAGCGGCATCATCCTACCCGAGACGGCCAAAGAAAAGCCCCAGGAGGGCAAGGTTGTGGCGGTCGGGCCGGGCCGCAAGGACGAGGACGGGGAGCGCATCCCCATGGACGTCGCGGAGGGGGACCGCGTGTTGTACGCCAAGTACGCGGGCACCGAGGTCAAGTTCGACGATAGAAAGTACCTGATCCTCAAGGAAAGCGACATCCTGGCAAAACTTGTATAGCGAATCGCGGATGGGGAATGAGAATGGAGAATGAGCCGTTCCCAATCCACCAAGTTACCAAGAAGGAGTGAAATGAAATGGCAAAGCAGTTAGTCTTTTCGGAGAATGCACGACGTGAGTTCAAGGTCGGGGTGGACACCCTGGCCAACGCGGTCAAGGTGACCCTGGGTCCCAAGGGTCGCAACGTGGCCTTGGACAAAAAGTGGGGCGCGCCGACCATTACCCACGATGGCGTGACCGTGGCCAAAGAGATCGAGCTGGAAGAGCCCTTTGAGAACATGGGCGCCCAGCTCTTGAAAGAAGCGGCGACCAAGACCAACGACGTGGCCGGTGACGGCACGACCACAGCCACCGTGCTGGCCCAGATGATCGTGAACGAGGGGTTGAAGAACGTAGCCGCTGGGGCCAATCCGATGCTCATCAAGAATGGCATTCTCAAGGGGGCGGAGGCGGT
>JASFTJ010000018.1:0-11357 GCA_050053615.1 Anaerolineae bacterium
TCTCGATGACCACGCCGCGAGAGGCGACCGTGCTCGTTTAGGACAGGACAATACCGCAGGGTCCAATGACCAAGGATGGCGCAAAGGCAGTTCAGATCAAAGAGCCGCTTGACAGCCTATCCAGAGCCGATCGTCCTTTTGCGTTTCAGAGCAAAATCGAGTATAATTCGGACGGTTTGGCGCCGATCATTCGGCGTAGCAAGGAGAGAGACTCGAAGGGGAGTTGAACAGCATGTCGCAGAGAATTCAGAGAGTTGCCTTGGACGCGCCGAGCGTGACCTTCTGGCCCAAAGCTCACAGGGCTGCGTCATGCACAGAGTTGTTGGTACCCTTCGAGCCCTATGCACATTGCAAGGGCTCCTTTTCTTTCAGGATGCGAGAAATTTGACCGGCTGAGCCGAGCTTTCGAACCAAGGCAGAAACCCAAACCGAAAGCAAACACCTCGCACCCAGTCAGGAGGAATGTAGTGGTTCAACGCAAAATGCTTGGTTCGGTGATGGTCGTCGGCGCTGGCGTGGGGGGCATGCGCGCCGCCGTAGACCTGGCCGATTCAGGATTCAAAGTCTACCTGCTGGACTCGGCGCCTAGCATCGGAGGCATCGTAGCCCAGTTGGGTTTTATGTTCCCGACCCACGACTGTGTCCTTTGCCGTGGCACCTCAGATCATGGCTACGGTTGCTCGCGGCCCTCGATCTCTCCCTTCCTACTGGATCATAGCCAGCACGACAACATCGAGATCATGACCAACAGCACCGTGGTAGGGGCGAAGGGCCTACCCGGCGAGTTCACGGTCAAGGTCCACCACCGCCCCCGCTACGTAGACATCAAGCTGTGCATCAACTGCGACGAATGCACCAAGGTCTGCCCCGTGGACCTGACCAGCGAGTACCAGGCTGGCTTGGTAAGCAAGAAAGCCGCCTACAAGCCTTCGGTCCGAGCTGCGCCCAATGCCTACGTCATCGAAAAGGGACCTTACTGCGAACCCTGCCGAAAATGCGAGCAGATCTGCCCCACCAATGCCATCAATCTGGACGCAGAAGATTGGTTCGAGGAGATCAATGTCGGCGCCATCATCTTGGCCGTAGGCTACAAGCTGTATGATCCCACGCCCGCCGAAGAGCTGGGCTACGGACGCTACCCCAACGTCGTCACCGGCCTGCAGTTCGAACGTCTCACCAGCCGGTCCGGCCCTACGGAGGGCATCATCGAGCGCCCGTCCGACGGCAAGATCCCGGAACGCATCGCCTGGTTGCAGTGCATCGGTTCGCGTGACCAAGAGCATCCTTATTGCTCGTCCATCTGCTGCATGTACGCTACCAAAGAGGCGGTGCTTGCCAGGGAGCGGCTGCCCGGCGTAGAGTGCGAAGTCTTTATCATGGACGAACGGGCCTTTAGCAAAGAGTACACGGCCTACTTTGAGCAGTCGAAAGACCTGTGGGGGGTAGAGTATACTCGCACCCGCATCTCAGAGATCAAAGAGAACCCCAATACCAACGATCTGACCCTCCACTACCAGGATGAAAAGGGGATGTTGCGCCGCAAGCCCTTCGACATGGTGGTCCTATCGGTCGGCAGCGAACCGCCGCCCAAGGCCGTCGCCCTGGCCGAGGACATGCAGATCCAACTGAACGAGTATGGGTTCTGCAAGACCGACAAGTTCGAGCCAGTGGACACCAGCCGTCCAGGCGTCTTTGTGGCCGGCGCCTTTGCCACCCCAAAAGAGATCGCCGAGACGGTCATGGACGCCAGCGGTGCGGCCGCGCGGTGCATGGCCCTGCTTTCGGGCAAGTCGGGCACCGAGATCACCAAGCCAGAGTACCCGCCGGAAAAGGATGTGAGCGGTGAGGAACCGCGCATCGGCGTCTTTGCCTGCTACTGCCATCCGACTATCGACGGGGTGGTGGACGTGGACGAGGTACTGGCCTTTTCGGGGCATCTGGCAGACGTGGTCCACGCCCAGGCACTGACCTACGGCTGTCTTCCAGGCGGCCCCGAAGCCATCCGCCAGGCCATCCGCGAGCACGATCTGAACCGCGTGGTCATCGGCGCCTGCACGGCCCGCACCCACTTGGCCCTCTTCCAGCACACCATCCAGCAGGAAGGCCTGAATCCCAACCTACTCGAATTCGTCAGCCTGCGCGACAACTGCGCCTGGGTCCACGCCGACGATCCGGTGGGCGCAACGCGCGAAGCCAAAGAGGAGATGCGAATCGGTGTGGCGCGCACGCGCCACTTTGAACCCTATCACAAGGAAGGCCGATCCCACAATCGCTCGGCCCTGGTCATCGGCGGCGGCCTGGCCGGCATGACCTCTGCGCTGTCCATCGCCGACGAGGGCTATGACGTGTTCCTGGTGGAAAAGACGAACCAACTGGGCGGCAACTTGCGCAACCTGTACCAGACGGCTGAAGGCCCGAATCCCCAGCGGCTGCTCCAGTCCCTCATCAAGCGTGTGCACAGCCACGAACGCATCGCCCTCCACTACAACACTGATGTGATCGGCTTTGACGGGCACGTGGGCAACTTTCGTACGCGCCTGAGCTACGAGGGCGACACCGTGACGGGCATAGGCAGCGGCGAGCCGCCCCGCTGCTGGGAGATCGAGCACGGTGTGACCGTGGTGGCCACAGGTGGCTTCGAGTACAAGGGCAACGTCTTTCTCTACGGCCAGGACCCCCGGGTCGTCACCCAGCTGGAGCTGGAGAAGCGATTGACCGATGACATTGACAAAGCGCGCAGACTCCACCAAGTGGTAATGATTCAGTGCGTCAATCCGCCGGAGCGGGAGATCCACTATTGCAGCCGGACCTGTTGCACCAACACAATGAAGAACGCCATTCGCATCAAGCAAATCAACCCCGACTGCCAAGTGTACGTTCTCTACAAAGACCTGATCACCTACGGCTTCCGCGAGGAGTACTACACAGAAGCTCGGGAGCGGGGTGTCATTTTCCTGCGCTATGAGGAACATGATCCGCCGCAGGTACAGATTAGCTACGGCGAGCTTCAGGTCCGGGTCAAGGACGTGATCCTGGACCAGCCACTCACCTTCACACCCGACTTGCTGGCGCTTTCCATGGCCATCATGCCCGCCGAGACCAACCACCAATTGGCGCAGATCCTAGAGGTGCCACTTTCCAGCGAAGGCTTTTTCATGGAAAACAACCTCAAGCTACGCCCCATGGACTTTACCCGCGAGGGCATCTTTCTGGCCGGCCTAGCACACTATCCCAAGTTTATCGAGGAAACGATTTCCCAGGCCTTGGCCACGGCGGCGCGAGCCATGACCTATCTGAGCAAAGATCACCTGGAAGTGGGAGGGACCATTGCCATCGTAGACCAGTCCAAATGCGTCGGCTGTCTCACCTGCGTGCGGGTCTGTCCCTTCAGCATCCCCAAAGTCGATCCCAGGTCCGAGGGTGTGGGGGCTATCCTGGGCGCGGCCTACATCGAGCCGTCGCTGTGCACCGGCTGCGGTACCTGCACCAGCGAGTGCCCCGCCGATGCCATCCAGCTGCGTCACTACCGCGACGACCAGTTGGTGCTGGCCGATGCGCCCATTTTGGGCCAGTGGCAAGCGTAGGAACCCGGTATCGGGTAGCAGGGAGCCTGATTCCCTGATACCCGACACCTGCGTCGAGGAGACAGGTATGAGTGACAACAGCAACATCGAGGGTAACGGTTTTGAACCTGAACTGACCGCGTTCACCTGCATCTATTGTGGCAGCATGGCCGCCGACACAGCGGGCGCGCTGCGATTGAACTATCCGGCCAACGTGAAACTCTTTCGCTTCCCATGCACCGGCAAAGTGGATGTGGAGTATATTCTGAAAGCGTTCGAAGAAGGAGCCGACGGAGTCTACATCGTGGCCTGCCCCATCGGCAACTGCCACCACGTGCATGGCAACGTGCGGGCCACCAAACGACTCGACCACGCCCGCCAGTTGCTCGAACAAATCGGCCTGGAGGGCGAGCGTCTGGGCATTTTCTACATGTCAGGCAGCCAAGCCCACGCCTTTGCCAACGCCGCGACCCAGATGACAAAGCGCATCCGCAGGCTGGGACCGAGTCCCCTGCGGAGGAAATAGCTGGAATTGGATCAGGGTTATGCGCAGTTCCTTGACACGATTGCCCCTTTAAACTATAATTGGGACAGTTTTGGTCCTATTTTGGACTCAAATGGTCCGAAATCAAATCGGCAATTCGCCCAACAAGGGAGCGACCGATGACGGCTTCGAACAACAACGACTCAATAGGCGCAGCATTGATAGTCGGCGGCGGCATCGCCGGCGTCCAGGCAGCCCTGGACCTGGCCGATTCGGGTGTCAAGGTGTACATGGTCGAGCGCGAGCCGGCCATCGGCGGCAAGATGGCCCAGCTCGACAAGACCTTCCCCACCAACGATTGCGCCATGTGCATCCTGTCGCCCAAGCTGGTGGAAGCCGGGCGGCACCGCAACATCGAGATCCTGCCCACGACCGACTTGCTCAATCTGGAGGGCGAACCAGGCGCCTTCAAGGCCACGATCCGTCGCCGCCCGCGCTACATCAGCCTCGAGGCCTGCACCGCCTGCAACGACTGCGTCGAGGTCTGCCCCATCACCGTGCCCAACGAGTTCAACGAGGGCCTGAACACGCGCACCGCTACCTACAAGCCCTACCCCCAGGCCGTGCCCAGCGCTTATGTCATCTCGAAAAAGGGCACCAGCCCCTGCAAAGCCACCTGCCCCGCCGACACCAGCGCCCAGGGCTACATCGCCCTCATCGCCGAGAAAAGGTACGAGGAAGCGTTAGAAGTCATCAAACAATATAACCCCTTCCCCGCGACGGTGGGCCGCGTCTGCCACCACCCCTGCGAGACCGAGTGTAACCGGGGCCACCTGGACAGCCCGGTGGCCATCTGCGCCCTGAAGCGCTTCGTGGCCGACACCGTTTATGACAAGTGGGACCGGGAGGGCAAACCCGAGCAAGACCGCGAGCTGCGGCCCTATCCCGAAGCGCCCGGCGAGCTGCCGCCAGAGGATAGGCGACAGGTGGCGATTGTGGGCGCCGGGCCGACGGGCCTGTCGGCCGCCCACTTTTTGGCGCGGATGGGCTACGACGTGACCATCTTTGAGGCTCTGCCGGTAGCCGGCGGCATGGCCCGCGTGGGCATTCCCGCCTATCGCCTGCCGCGCGAGGTGCTGAACTACGAGATCGACGAGATCCTCAACCTGGGTGTGGACCTGAAACTGGAGCACCCCATCCGCAACATCGACAAGCTGTTCGACGAGGACTTTGCCGCCGTGTTCCTGGCCATCGGCGCCCACGAACCGCAAAAGCTGCGCATCCCCGGAGAGGACGAGGCCGAGGGCGTGTTTCACGGCGTGCCCTTCCTGCGAGCCGTCGCCCTGGGTGACGCCGATACGATGAAGCTAGGCGACCGGGTGGCTGTGGTCGGTGGCGGCAACACAGCCATCGACACAGCCCGCACCGCCCTGCGCCTGGGTTCTGGGCAAGTGACCCTCGTCTACCGCCGCACCCGCGCCGAGATGCCGGCCAACGAGTGGGAGATCGACGAGGCGCTGGAGGAAGGCGTCAAGCTGGAGAACCTCACCCAGCCAGTGGAAGTATTGCACGAGAACGGACACATCACGGGCATCCGCTGCGTGCGCATGAGGCTGGGCGAGCCCGACGCCAGCGGCCGGCGGCGCCCCATTCCCATCGAAGGCAGCGAGTTTGATATCCCCTGCGACGGGCTGGTGGCGGCCATCGCCCAGGCCCCCGAGATCAGCTTCCTGGATCCCGACCACGGCCTGGAGATCACCCGCTGGGGCACATTCAAAGTCAATGAGCAGACGCTAGAGACCAACCGGCCCGGCATCTTTGCCGGCGGCGACGCGGCGGCGGGGCCAGGCGCGCTCATTGAGGGCATTGCCGCCGGGCGGCGCGGCGCGCTGTCCATCGACCGCTATTTGCGCGGCGTGGACCTGCTCACCCCGCGCGAGCTGCTGCCCCTGCCCACCACCGAGCTGAGCCACGACGAGATCGACGAGATGGTCGCCCGTGGCGAGGTGGACCTGGCACCCCGCTTCGAGACGCCCAAAGCGCCGGTGGCCGACCGCGTGGGCGATTTCCGAGAAGTGGAGCTCTGCTTCAGCGAAGAGCAGGCTCTGGGCGAAGCGGCCCGCTGCCTGAGCTGCGGCCTCTGCTCGGAGTGTTACCAGTGCGTGCTGGCGTGCAAGGCCCACGCCATTGACCACCAGCAGGCACCCTACGAAGAGAGGCTGGAGGTCGGCGCGGTGGTGCTGGCACCTGGCTACCGGCTGTTCGATGCCGAGCACGCCGCCGAGCTGGGCTACGGCCGCTACGCCAACGTCGTCACCTCGATGCAGTTCGAGCGGCTGCTCAGCGCCTCCGGCCCGACGGAGGGCCACATCACCCGCCTGTCGGACCACGCCGAGCCGCAGCGCATCGCCTTTTTGCAGTGCGTCGGCTCGCGGGACAAGGACCACGACTATTGCTCGTCGGTATGCTGCATGTACGCCACCAAAGAGGCAATGCTGGCCCTGGACCACGTGCCCGGCGTCGAGATCCATATTTTCCAGATCGACATGCGCGCCTTTTCAAAGGGGTTCGACGCCTATTTCGAGCGGGGCCAGGAGCTGGGCATCCACTACCACCGCTGCAAGATTTCTGCGCTCAAAGAGGACCCCAAGACCCGCGAGGTTCTGATTGATTATGTGGCCGATGACGGGCGACTCGGGAGGGAGCGCTTTGACCTGGTGGTGCTCAGCGTGGGCATGGAACGGCCTGAAAGCGCGGCGGCATTGGCCCAGGCGGTGGGCATCGAGTTGGACCCGTGGGGTTTTGCCCGCACTCACCCCTTCCACCCCGTCGAGACGACGCGGCCCGGCGTCTATGTCTGCGGCGCGTTCGCCGAGCCGAAGGACATCCCCGACAGCGTCATCGAGGCCGGCGGCGCGGCGGCGGCGGCCCTGGCGACGATCGGCCAGGCGCGGGGCACGTTGGTCACGCCGGCCGAATACCCGCCCGAGATCGAGGTCAAGCCCGAAGACGAGCCGCGCGTCGGCGTGTTCATCTGCTCCTGCGGCAGCAACATCGCCGGCGTGGTGGACGTGGCCGACGTGACCGAATACGCCAAAACCCTGCCCGACGTGGCCTTTGCCGAGAATACGATGTACACCTGCTCCGCCGATTCACTCAAGCTGATCCAAGAGCGCATCGCCGAGCACGGCCTGAACCGAGTCATCGTTTCCTCCTGCACACCACGCACCCACGAGCCGATTTTCCGCGAGACCATCCGCGAGGCGGGGTTGAATCCCTACCTGTTCGAGATGGCCAACATCCGCGACCAGGACTCGTGGGTCCACGCCCAGTGGCCCGACCTGGCGACGGCCAAAGCGCGTGACCTGACGCGCATGGCCGTGGCCCGCTCGCGGCGCTTGCAGCCGCTCTACACCCAAGAGCAAAGCCTGGTTCACAGTGCGCTGATCATCGGCGGCGGGGTGGCGGGGATGACGGCCGCCCTCAACCTGGCCGAGCAGGGCTACGACGTGACGCTGGTCGAGCGGGAATCGAAGCTGGGCGGCCAGGCACGACATTTGTCTTCGACCATCAAGGGCGGCGATCCGCGGGCTTTTGTGCAAGACCTCATCGCCCGCGTGAGCAAGAATCCGCGCATTGAAGTGCTGACCGACCACCAGGTGGTCAAATCGGAAGGCTTTGTGGGCAATTTCAAGAGCACGCTGGCCCCGGCCAACGGGAGCGCCGACCCGACTTGTGATGAGCCAGGTCGAACCACGCAGCGCCTGGTCGAGCACGGCGTGACCATCGTCGCCACCGGCGGGCGCGAGTACCGGGGCGGCGCGTTCGGCCTGGACAGCGACCCGCGGATTATCACCCAGGGCGATTTGGAGCAGCGGGTATCGGGTAGCGGGCATCAGGAAGCGGACAGCCCGATTCCCGATTCCCGATTCCCCGACACCGTCGTGATGCTTCAATGCGTCGGTCCCTGGGACGAAGAGAACTGCGACGACGAATTCTATTGCAGCCGGATCTGTTGCTCGGTGGCGGCCAAGAACGCGCTGCGTCTGAAGGAGCAGAACCCGAAGACGCAGATTTTCGTGCTCTACAACCGCGACATCCGCACCTACGGCTTCCAGGAGGCACTGTACACCCAGGCGCGGGAGGCGGGCGTTGTCTTTTTGCGGTACGCAGAGGGCAGCAAGCCAGAGGTCAGCACGAATGGAGATCTGAGCATCACCGTCCGGGACGAGGTGTTGGGCCAGCCAGTGACGCTCCAGCCCGACTTGCTAGTGCTCTCGGAGGCCATCGTCCCGGCGGAGGGCAGCAAGGCGCTGGCCGAATTGCTCAAGTTCTCGTGCACGCTGGAGGGCTTTTTCCTGGAGGCCCACGTCAAGCTCCAGCCGGTCGAGTTCCCAGCCGAGGGTGTGTTCCTGGCCGGTGCGGCCCACTACCCCAAGCTGCTGGACGAGACCATCGCCCAGGCGGGGGCGGCGGCGGCGCGGGCGGCCAGCATCCTGTCGAAGGATGAGCTGGAGGTGGGCGGCGTCGTGGCCGTGGTAGAGCCAGAAAAGTGCACCGCCTGCCTGACCTGCGTACGCATCTGTCCCTTTGGTGCGGCGGTCATCAACCCGGCGCTGGTCGGCGTGGGCGAGATTATGGGCGCGGCCGAGATCACAGCCGCCGCCTGCCGGGGCTGCGGCCTCTGTCCGGCGGAATGCCCGGCCAAGGCCATCCAGTTGCAGCACTTTACCGACGAGCAGGTGTTGGCCAAGGAAGAGGCGTTGTTTGAGGCGATTGATGTGGCATTAGCTGTATGAGGGAGTTAACCATGACCGACTTTGAGCCCCAAGTCCTGGCCTTTGCCTGCCACTATTGCGCCTACGCGGCGGCAGACCTGGCCGGGTCGATGCGGCTGAGTTATCCGCCCAACGTCAAGGTGCTGCACCTGCCCTGCACCGGCAAGGTGGACGTTGTCTACCTGCTGCGTGCCTTTGAGCAGGGCGCCGATGCCGTGTTCGTCGCCGGCTGACTGAAGGGCACTTGCCATTACCTGGAAGGTAATCTCGGCGCCGAACGAAGGGTAGAGTATACCAAGCAACTGCTGGCCGAGGTCGGCCTGGAGCCGGAGCGGCTAGAGATGTACTTTCTCTCCTCAGCGGAGGGGATACGATTCGCGGAAATTGCGACAGAGATGACGGAGCGGGCACGCCAGTTGGGGCCCAATCCGCTGAAGAATGGAAGACGAAGGCAGGACCCCGGTCCTGAGAAAAACGGGAAAGGGATCGAACCGCCTACGCGAACGGAGGTTGAAGAATGATTGTAGCAGAACAAAAGCCCCTCGAAGAGATCAAGGGCATGATCGCTGACGCCGAAAAAGTGCTAGTCCTCGGCTGTGGTACGTGCGTGACGGTCTGTTTCGCCGGAGGCGAAAAGGAAGTCGCCATCCTGGCTTCGCAGCTCAGGATGGCTACACGTTTGGACGGGAACGAAAAAGAGATACGCGAGTTCACCGTCCAGCGCCAGTGCGAGTACGAGTACAATGAAGCGGCGGTAGACTATATCACTGACGCCGACCTGATCATCTCGCTGGCCTGTGGCATCGGCGTGCAGACGATGAACGAACAGTTCCCGGAGAAGCTGACGGTGCCCGGGCTGAACACGAACGGCCTGAGTCAGCCCACCGAGCAAGGCGTCTGGGAGGAGCGTTGCCAAGCGTGTGGCAACTGCGTTCTCCATCTGACCGGCGGTCTGTGCCCCGTCGCCCGCTGCGCCAAGAGCTTGCTGAACGGCCCGTGCGGTGGTTCGCAGAACGGCATCTGCGAAGTCTATGCGGAAAACGAGACCCCTTGCGTTTGGGATCAAATCTACCACCGGCTGAAAGCGCTCGGACAACTGGAGAAGCTAATGGAAATTGAGCCGGCCAAGAACTGGCACACCAGCCGCGACGGCGGCCAGCGCAAAATCGTGCGGGAGGATCTGCGACTATGAGCGACAACAATGGATACATTGTAGGCAGCAATCTGGAAAAAGCCCTCAAGGCCGGTCACTTTGTGGCCACCGGCGAGCTGGGCCCGCCGCAGAGCGCCGACCGGCACGAGATCGAGCACAAGGCCGAATTCCTGAAGGGCATCGTCGAGTCGGTCAACATCACCGATAACCAGACAGCAGTCGTGCGCATGTCGTCTATTTCGGTGGCGGTAATGCTCATGGAGTTGGGCATCGAGCCCAACATCCAGATGACGGCTCGCGACCGGAACCGCATCGCCATCCAAAGCGACTTGCTGGGCGCCTACGCGTTGGGGGCGCGCAACCTGCTATGCCTGACAGGCGACCACCAGACCTTTGGCAACCACCCACAAGCCAAGAACGTGCACGACATAGATTCGATCTCGATGCTGCAAATGTGCCGCGACCTGCGCGACAAAAAGATCTTTGAGTGCGGCGACGCGGTCAAGGGCCAGGAGCCCCGCTTCTTCCTGGGTGCGGCGGCCAACCCCTTTGCCGATCCTTTCGACTTTCGCCCGTACCGGCTGGGCAAGAAGGTCAAGGCCGGCGCCGATTTTATTCAGACGCAGATCATCTTTAACGTGCCCAAGTTCCAGGATTATATGCGGCGCGTGGTGGACCTGGGCCTGCACGAGCAGACCTACATCCTGGCCGGCGTGGCGCCCATCAAGAGCGTAGGGGCCGCCAAGTACATGGCCACCAAAGTCCCCGGCATGGAGGTGGATCCGGAGTACATCCAACGAATGCGGGATTCGTACAAAGGCCTGCCCTCCATTCGAGAGATCAAAGCCATGGACGATGCGGAGGAAGCCAAGCAGGCACGCCAGGCACGGAGAGAGGCCGCCCAGTCCGAGGGCATCCAGATCTGCGTGGACATTATCAACGCCTGCAAGGAAATAGAGGGGGTAGCTGGCGTCCACATCATGGCCATCGAGTGGGAAGAGGCTGTGGACGACATCGTCAAGGCCTGCCAGATCGGCCCCAAGTACGACCCGGCGCGTAGGGCAAATTGACAATTTGCCCCACAGCCCTACAAGGAGCTGGCTTATGACCGTTACGTTCAAAACCGCTCTCGCCCGTGAGATTCAGAAACGCTCCGGGGAGAACGTGTTCTTGTGCTATCAGTGTAAAAAGTGCACTGCCGGCTGCCCGGTGGCCGCCTATTTTGATCTGACGCCCCACCAAGTTCTGCGCGCCTGCCAGTTTGGCCAGGACGAGCTGGTGCTCCACTCGCGGACGATCTCCATCTGTGCCGCCTGCGAAACCTGTTCGACCCGCTGCCCACAGGATATCGACATCGCCCGCATCATGGACGTGTTAGA
>JASFTJ010000019.1:0-11303 GCA_050053615.1 Anaerolineae bacterium
GCGATTTCAGCACGCAATTCCTCGTTCGCTCTCAATAAATCTTGGGTTCGCTCTGCCACTCGCGTTTCTAGTTGCTGGTTGACTTTTCGCAGCGCTGTCTCTGTTCTCCCAAGCTCGCTGAGGAGGGCGCTCCGGGTTTCTTCCTGCTCGGTCAGAATGGATGTTCGAAGCTGCCCGCAAAAGCCGATAGCCACACCTTTGGACAACAGCGCTAGGTTTGGTTGTATTGCCAAAATCTGATCGGGCGATAGTCTTGCAAGCAGGGGACCGTGCAATAACTGAAGCGTCCTGCCCAGCACCTCGGGTTGGAGGTAGTGAAGCTTGGCCAATCTCTCGCCGATGGCCTCGGCTGCGCTTGGCTCGAACGGTTCAGCGACCAAGAGCGTGTTGATTCGCTCGGTCAGATCCAGCAAGTGTTGACGTATCTCTTGGTTGGAGAAAGATACATAGCCGGTTCTTGCGATTTCTTGATACCATTTGTCAGCGATGCTGTCTTGTTGATCGCGTAGTGTTTGCAGCATCTGTGCCGATTCATTCAAGTTCATTCCTGCACCTTCAGGGTGTCGCCAGCGCCGGGCTGGAGTGTGTGCGCATCATTGGACAGAAGGCTGTACATGAAGCAGGGCAGAACTATTATACCACAAACTGCCGCCGGGGGGAAATCTGCATTCACCTCGATCCGAAACCCAAAACGTTCACCATGGCTCAAGGATGCGCGAACTCTGCGCCGCTAGCTGACACGATGGTCCGACATGTAGTACCCGTAGCGGCTCGCTATTGAGCTCCGAGCGGCCTGTGTGATGGATAGCCCGGCTCTGAAGGGACCGGGCTGAGAGGACAAAGTCCTTGAAGCGCTGTAAAACAGCTCGTAAGGCCGATGGCTCTTGCGGAGCACCCCGGAGCGAAGCGGCCTTGTCCTGCTACGCTTCCCCGGGATGCCGGCCTGTCCCGTGTGACCAGGCACGGGGCCTGTCCCGCGCGACCAGACACGGGGCCTGTCCCGCGCGACCAGACACGGGGCCTGTCCCGTGTGGCCGGGCACGGGGCCTGTCCCGTGTGGCCAGACACGGGGCCGGGCACGGGGACAGGGTAGCCTCAGTCTTGCGCTGCCCCCCTAGGTCGCTGAGGTATTGCGTTCCACGCCGAGCGATGTTATAATGGTGCAGCAGACGGGAGAATACGAGGGTTACGAGTCAAGCCGCTTATGGGCAAAAAAGCACGCACACCCATTGCCGAGTACGATGCATATTTCGCCATTGAGCTCCCCGGCGACCGGTCGCCACAGGAGCGCGACCGTCTATCCGATCAGTTCATGGTGGTAGCCTACGATCGACGGCAAGGACGTCGGCCCCGTTGGCGCCTTCGTGCCCTCTATTTCGATCGGAACGAGTGGACTCGCTCCGCCATCCGCCGCTGGTGGGCTGTTCATGAGGTTCGCCTTTTGGCGGAGGATCAGTTGGATCGTCCGATCCCTGAGCTCTGTCGCTCCTATGACGCCCCCAACCCGACGTTGCCGACCATCGTCCTCTGCCACCGCAACACGCCGATGATCCCAGCCCGGCAGCAGATTGAGGCTCGCAGGCTCAAGCCTGAGGGCCGGGGCCCACACTTCTGATCCGCGAATCTTGTCAGTTCGCAATGCTACCATGAGCCAAGCAATTGTGATCGTCGGCGGATACGGTTCCCTGTGGCCAATCTACCTGAAGATGGCCCGTTACCTGGAGGACATCAGTGGATTGCCAGCGGTTGGCACGCCTCTCGCGCCCTGGCATTGGTGGGCAGCGAATCGTGAGCAGGATGCTACGAACATCCTCCGGCAGCTGGAGGATACGGTGGCTTGGGCGCGCCGCAGACTTCAAACCGATCGTTTCATCCTGGTTGGGCACAGCGCCGGGGGAGTCGTTGCCCGGCTTTACCTCCACGAGGGACCGGTGTGGGGGCACGTCTATGCCGGTGTGGAACACGTCACAGCAGTCATCACGCTGGGCAGCCCGCATTGCGGCGACAAAGGAGCGGACACCGGCTGGTTTCTGACCGACAAGGCCAACCAACTGGTGCTCGGCGCTTTCTACCACCGACGGGTTTGTTACCGAACTGTCGCCGGGCGGTACATCCAGGGCCGTCGGTGGGGCCGATACAGGGAGCGCCGCGCCTTTCGGAACTATCGGTTCTTTGCCGAACGGGGCAACGTCTGGGGCGATGGCACAGTGCCGTTGAGCTCCGCAGGCCTCGAGGGTGCCGAACCGGTGGTCTTGGAGGGTGTGGGTCACTCCCGAAAAACTAGACGCGAGTGGTACGGTGGCTCGAAAGACATCATCCACCGCTGGTGGCCGGACGAGCTGGAACATGCGGACTGAGCTGGTGACCGCGCCATACACAGGCAATCACATTACCTTTCTCTCCGGACCTCCCGGTTCCGGCAAGACGACGCTTGCGGTGCGGCGCTTGCGCCATCTGCTCGAAGAGGGCGTCCCGGCTGAGCAGATCTTGATCCTCGTCCCACAGCGCACCTTGTCCACGCCCTACTACAACGCCTTGCGCGACACCGAGGCTCCTGCCGGCGGCGTGGTGGATGTGGCGACCATCGGCGGTCTGGCGCGCCGCACGCTCGATCTCTTCTGGCCGCTGGTGGCCGAACCGGCTGGGTTCGGCCATCCGGACCGCCGCCCCCGCTTTCTGACACTGGAGACCGCCCAGTACTACATGGATCGCATCGTCGAGCCCTTTATCGCCGGCGGTGCGTTCGACGGCGTCACCATCCCTCGCGCTCGCTTGGTGAGCCAGATCATCGACAATCTGAACAAGGCTGCCGCTGTTGGCTTTCCGGCGGATGACATTGCAGCTCGGCTCAAGAGCGCCTGGGGCGGCGAATCGGCTCGGCTGCGCATTTACGATCAAGTCCAGGCCGTGGCCCTGGCCTTCCGGCAGGCGTGCCTGGCAGAGAATCTCCTCGACTGGTCCCTCCAGATCGAGGTGTTCTGGCACCATCTTTTGCCCTTGCCCCAACTTCGGCGCTATCTCCTGGGTGGGTACCGCCACCTCATCGTGGACAATGCGGAGGAGGATATCCCTGCCACACATGACCTGCTGCGCATCTGGCTTTCCCTGTGCGAATCGGCTCTCCTCATCCACGACACCGACGGTGGCTACCGCGTTTTCTTGGGTGCCGATCCGGAGGGCGCCTTATCCCTGCAAGACCTTTGCCGAGAGCGGGTGATCCTCACCGAGTCGCACGTCACCACGCCCGAAATGGCCGCACTCGGGGTTGCGTTGGCTGCTCCCTTTATCTCCACCCCACAAACTGCTGGGGCGGCATCCTCCTCGCAGACGGGGAAACCTGCGCGCGAAGCCCTCCGTCATGAGCGCCAGAGATTTCATCCCCAGATGCTGGATTGGGTGGCCGAGGAGGTTTCCCGCTTGGTGCTGGAACAGCAGATGCGGCCGGGCGAGATTGCCGTCCTGGCTCCTTTCCTCAGCGACGCCCTTCGTTTCTCGCTCACCGAGAAACTGTCGCAGTATCACATCCCACTGCGCACCCACCGGCCCTCGCGCCAACTGCGCGAGGAGCCGGCCGCCCGCTGCCTGATGACCCTCGTCAAGCTGGCCCATCCGAGCTGGGGCAGGTCGCCGGCGCCAGCCGATGTGGCTTATGCCCTGATGCTCGCCATTGCCGATCTGGACCCGGTGCGGGCGCGCCTCTTGACCGACATCGTCTATCGCGTCGAGGATGGCCGGCCGACATTGATCCCCTTTCACCAGATCATCCCCGAAACGCAGGACCGGATCAGTTACCTGCTTGGCGGGCGCTATGACGAGTTGCGCCGATGGATTGAGGGCTATGTTGGATCGACCGGGGAGCCTGAACACCTTGAGAAGCTGGATCACTTCCTAAGCCGACTCTTTGGTGAGGTCTTGTCGCAGCCGGGATTCGGCTTCCACCGCGACTTTGACGCGGGGGCTGTCGCTGCCAACCTCATCGAGTCCATCCAAAAGTTTCGGCGCAGCTTTTCTTCCTTTGCTCCTCATCCGGGCCAAGCCTCCCGTTCGCGGGACTCGCTCTCTCAGGGAGAAAGGGGGGAGATCGCTCAACCCCAACCCTCAGACCTCAACCTCGAATACCTGGATATGGTCGAACGCGGCGTTGTCGCTGCCCAGTACGTATCTAGCTGGCAGATCCGCCCAGAGGATGCGGTGCTCCTAGTCCCGGCCTACACGTTCCTGATGATGAACCAACCGGTCACGGTCCAGTTCTGGTTGGATGCAGGAAGTCGGTCTTGGTTCGAACGCATCTACCAACCACTGACCCATCCCTACATCCTGCGCCGCGACTGGCCCGAAGGTGAGATCTGGGCCGACGAGGATGAGGTGCGGGTGCGGGAGGAGGCCCTGGGCCGGCTTATTCTGGGCTTGACCCGCCGCTGCCGCCAGCGCGTCTATTTGGCCATCAGCGAGCTCAACGAGCGGGGATACGAACAGCAGGGGCCGCTTCTGCAAGCAGTTCAGCGCCTGCTGCGCCGCCAGGGAGGGGATGCTCGATGACCGAATTCCGAGCCCGCCCTGGTCAGGAAAAGGTCTTGGCCTACACCGGCGGCAGCATGGGCGTATCGGCTGTGCCGGGCAGCGGCAAGACCCACACCCTGGCCGTGCTGGCCGCCCAACTCGTCGCCGAGGCGATCGGCGATGATCAAGAGGTCCTGGTCGTCACTCTCGTCAACTCGGCGGTGGACAACTTTAAGCAGCGTATCAACCAGCTGATCGCCCAGCGTGGATTGCTGGCAGGCTTGGGCTATCGGGTGCGCACGCTTCATGGGCTGGCTCACGACATCGTCCGCGAGCGACCAGGCTTGGTGGGTCTCTCGGAGGACTTTGGCATCATTGATGAGCGGGAGGCTCAGGCCGTGCGTGAGGACGCTATCGAGACCTGGCTCCGCGCCCATCCGGATGCTGCTGATCCGTATCTCTCCCCCGATGTCGAGGGTGACCGCGCAGAGTGGGTCAAGCGCACTCGCTGGCCCGCCCTGGTTCGCAATGTGGCAGCGGCCTTTATCAAGCGGGCCAAGGACCTGGAACTTGGCCCTGAAGTGCTGCTGGAGCGATTGGCCCGGTGGGACACCTTGTCCACTCTCAAGGGACCGGGTTCCCACTCGGCGGCGGTCCAAGACCTTGCCGCACGAGACGGCTTTCGTCTAGCCCGCATGGGCGCAGAAATCTATGCTGACTACCAACGTAGCTTGGCCTATCGCGGCGTCGTGGATTTTGACGATCTGATCCGCTTGGCGTTGGAGGCTTTGCAGCGCGACGATGACTATCTGGCCCGTCTGTGGCGCCGCTGGCCCTACATCCTCGAAGACGAAGCGCAGGACTCGAGCAAACTCCAAGAGAGAATCTTGCATCTGTTGTCGGGGCCGGCTGACAATTGGGTGCGAGTGGGTGACACCAACCAGGCCATATACGATACGTTTACGACTGCCAACCCCGCTCTGCTGCGCGAGTTTCTAAAGAAGCCCGGCGTGCAGGCCATCACCCTTGAGCAGTCGGGACGATCCCAACAGGCCATCATGGACCTGGCCAACTATCTGGTGGATTGGACCTGCGATGAACATCCGACGCCCTTTGCCCGGAAGAATGCTTTCCTGCGGCAGTACATTGGACCCACTGGCCCCGGCGATCCCCAGCCCAATCCGCAGGCCGACCCGGCTGCGGTGCAGCTGGTGGATCGAGATTTTACACCGGACAGGGAGCTCCTGGCCGTGGCCGACTCGCTGGCCCGCTGGATGGAGGTGCAGGCTGCCCAACCAGAGGACGAGCGACAGACGTGCGGCGTGCTCGTGCCCCGCAACCAGCGCGGCTTTGCGCTGATTGATCTGCTCAGGCAGCGGAATCTCCCCTACATCGAACTGCTCCGCTCCACCAGCACCACGCGGGAGACGGCCGGCGCGCTGGGCAATCTGCTCCGCTGTCTGGCCGACCCTACGTCCGCGCGGAAGCTGTCCACGGCGTTTAAGGTTTGGCGTCGCGACGATCGGGATGACGCTGAAGCCAAGGCCCTTACGCAGACGATCGCCAGGCGAATCCGGAGCTGCCAGGCGGTCGAGGCCTACCTCTGGCCCCGCGCCGATCACGACTGGCTTGCCCATGTCGAACCCGAGTTGACTGCCGACGAGCTGCGCCTGCTGACCGAATTCGGCAGGATCGCTCAACGCTGGCACCGAGCCATTGCTCTGCCCATCGATCAGCTTGTTCTTACTTTGGCCGGCGATCTGTTCCACGAACCGACCGAGTTGGCTTTGGCCCACAAGCTGGCCGTGCTCTTGCGCGACGTGACTACCGCGCACCCCACGTACCACCTGGACGAACTGGTGGAAGAACTGGCCGTCATCGCCCGCAACGAGCGCCGCTTCCTGGGCTTTTCAAGTGAGGATACTGGCTTTGAGCCGGTCAGGGGGTGGGCCACTGTCGTGACGATGCACAAAGCCAAGGGGCTGGAGTGGGACCGCGTCTATTTGATGTCGGTCAACAACTATGACTTTCCCTCAGGCCTGGCTCACGATACTTATATCGCCGAACGGTGGTACATCCGCGACAATTTGAATCTTGAAGCGGAAGCGATGGCGCAACTGAAAGCTCTGGTGGCCGATTTCCCGAATTCCAGGGAATCGGGACATCAGAGAGTCGGGGAACCGAGTCGTGAGGGGGAGGCAACGCGCCGGGCCCGCCTCGATTATATCTCGGAACGGTTGCGTTTGCTGTACGTCGGCATTACCCGCGCCAAATCCGACCTGATCGTCACCTGGAACACAGGTCGTCGGCGGGCAGAAAAACTACAGCCAGCCGTGCCCTTTGTCGCCTTGCAGACACATCTGGCTGCGCGTGCTCCAGAAAGCCGTCGGAAAGAGTGACAACGGCGAGGTGGCCTTTGAGTCCTGCTATTGGGTTGTTAGGCCAAGTCGATTCCTGCCAGCGCTGCACTCGGAGCAAAACCCAGTCCAACGAGGCCCGGTCCAGTGTGGACACCCAGCACCGGCGAGATTTCACCGGTGGGCAGCCAGTGGACCTGGAATCGTTGGCTGACCAGTGCTTTCAAGCGCTCGGCCAATTCGGCCGCTTCCGCGTGCATAACCTGGCAGAGGATCTCTTTTGGCTCACCGACTTGCTGTGCCATATAGTCTACCAGGCCGCGCATGGCGCGCTTCAGTCCACGCCCGGTGCCCACTTGTACGTAGGTGCCCTGTTCCTTTTCTACGGCGATCAGGGGCTTGATGTTGAGAAACGACCCAACGGCGCCTCTAACCCGACCGATGCGCCCGCCCAACATCAGATAGTGGAGCGTGTCCAGGGTGTAGACCGTTTCCGTGGCCTCGCGCACGCGGCGTACCTTGTCTAGGATGCTCTCGCGGGACTCGCCCGCCTCGGCGGCAGCGACGGCGGCGCGCACTTGCCAGCCTTGCGCCCCCGACAGCGTCAGGGCATCCACCACGGTGATGTTGGCTTGGGGCGCCAGCCCCGCCGCGGTCCGCGCTGCCTGGGCCGTGCCGCTCAGGCCACTGGAGATGTGAATCGAGATGATGTCGGGATCATCGGCGGAAATCGCTTCGTACAGGCTTTGCAACTCGCCAACGGAGGGCTGGGAGGTTTTGGGTGGATGCTGCTCCTGTGCCAGCCGCTTGTAAAAGGCTGGCCTTGAGATATCGTCGGCGGATTCGCCATTTTCCCAGGTGATGTGCAACGGGATGGCAGCCACGCCGTGTTGGGCCAACCACTCGGGTGGCAAGTCGGCGCCAGTGTCGGTAACAATCTTCATAGGATAGTCTTTCCTTTCTGAGAGTTAGGGCATTATACCTGCAATGCGCCCAGTGTGCCAATTCACAAAGAGGCTGGACATACGAAGGAGGCGTCCATGTCCGTGATTGATCCGCAAGCGTTACTTTGGCTAATGCAGAGCCGCCGCAGCATCCGTCGCTACCAAGATCGACCTGTGCCCGATGAGCTGATCGAGCAGATGCTGGAAGCTGCCCGGTTGGCGCCATCGGCCGCCAACAGCCAGCCGTGGCGCTTTGTGGTCGTCCGTGATCCCGAGCTCCGCCGCCGGGTGGCTCAGCACGCCGCATCCTATTTCATCCGCTGGGCGCATGTGGATGAAGCGCCGCTGCTCATCGTCCTGTGCGGTCAGGCGGGTCGGACCTACCTGCACACCGATGTCGCCCTGGCCGGGATGCAGCTCATGCTCCAGGCTCACGTACTGGGCCTGGGCACCTGCTGGGTCGGCGCCTTGCAGCGCAAGCCGCTTACCCAGTTGCTCCGCGTGCCCAAAGAGATAGAGATCGTCGGCTTGCTCACCGTTGGCTTTCCCGCGGAGCAGCCCAAGCCCACGCCCCGCAAGCCGCTGGCCGATCTGATCCACTATGACGTGTACGGCAACCAGGAGCCGGGTGACAATGCAGAACCCGGCCTAGTGCGTTCTGGACCGCTTTCGGTCCTCCTTCGCTGGTTCCGTCTGCCGTTCCGACTTTGACGAGGAGAGGCTGGTTGACTGACAAAACTCGTTTGCGGTCGAGGTGAAACGATCACAGCACACGGATTCACACGGATATGCATGTCTTTTTATCCGTGAAATCTGTGAATCCGTGTCCTAAAGGATTTGTCAGTCAATCAGCGAGGAGAGGTCTATGTCCCTTCCTGATACGTTCCAGTTTAGCCAGAGCAAACTCCAAGACTATGTTGAGTGTCCGCGCCGCTTCCAGCTACGGTACGTGCTGATGCAACCCTGGCCTGCCCTCATAACCGGCGACCCCGTCAAGTTCGAGCAACACCGACAGCGTGCCGCCGACTTTCACCGACTGGCTCAGCAGCGTGCCCTGGGTCTCGACCCCGAGCATCTGGCGGCGACGATCCACGACGAGACCCTGGCTCGCTGGTGGCAGACGTTTCTGGCGCACCCGCCCGCCGGTCTGCCCGAAGCGGTCCGCCGCGCCGAGGTGGTGGTTGCTGCGTCGCTCCAGAGTACCACACCTGCGGTGGCCGACCGGCGCCTCGTAGCCAAGTTCGACATGCTGGCCATCGAGCCTGGCGAGCTGCTGGTGATCGTAGACTGGAAAACGTCGCTCAAGCGCCCTCGCCGCGCGACGCTGGCCGAGAGGCTACAGACGCGTGTGTATCGCTACTTGGCTGTGGAGGCCGGGGCCGCTCTGAATGGCGGCCAACGTCCAGAGCCGGAGCAGGTGGAGATGCTCTACTGGTTTGCCAGCAAAGACGGCGCAACAGAGCACTTTCCCTACGATGCCAAACAGTACGACGCCGACCGCGTCTACCTGGCCGACCTCGTCACCGAAATCTCTGCTTGTGAGGAATCGATCTGGCCCCTGACGCCCGATGTGCGCCACTGTCGCTTCTGCAACTATCGCTCCCTGTGCGAGCGAGATGTCAAGCCCGGCTTTTTGACGGACTTGGACGAGGATTTGGAGCCCGCCGAACTGGAGATTGACCTTGAACAGGTTGCCGAGATCGAATTCTGAACAGTTGTTTCCAGGTATCATCTCAATAATTCGGGGGCAGGCCGGGCCGCTTGCGCGATGCCCGACGGCGTGGCCTGTCCTGTGCCGGCCAGGCACATCCCCGAAGGGGACTTGCGAAGCGGGGGAGCCGCCCCAGCTTTTTGCGATGATACGTTTCCAGAGTAGGAGGGACTGGCTCCGCATCGACCTCAACGCGGATGGTGGATTGTTGTGAGGGCCTGCTTTCAGGCGAATGCGGCCAGCGCGTCCAGCACTTCCTGGCTGTGGTTCTTGGGCTTGACCTTGGGAAAAACCTTGACGATCTTGCCTTCTCCATCGATAATAAAGGTGGAACGGAGGATGCCCATATAGGTCTTGCCGTACATCCTCTTCTCGCCCCAGGCGCCGTACATCCCGGCCACTTCGTGCTCGGGATCGCTCAGCAGGGCAAAGGGCAACTGGTACTTGAGCCTGAACTTGTCGTGCGACTTGATGCTATCGGGACTGACGCCCAGTACCACCGCGCCGGCCGCGACAATGTCCGAGTAGTCATCGCGAAAGTTGCAGGCTTCCGTTGTGCAGCCGGGGGTGTCGTCCTTGGGGTAGAAGTAGAGCACAACCTTTTTGCCCCGGTAGTCGGATAAGGTAACCTCTCCGCCGCCGTCGGTCGGCAGCGTGAAATCCGGTGCGCGTGTTCCTTCTTGTAGCATCGCCGAACCTCCTGTCGTTGGTTTTTGGGCTTTCAGTATACTGTCCCTAATGCATCGAGTCGGTAAGGTATAGCACGGTAGGAAGCGAGTCACTGGGAATGGCAAGCTCCTGGCTTTCGCATGGCCGAGGAAAAGACTCTCCCTCAGGATCCTTGTGGATGGATGGGCCCCAGAACCCGTCATAGATTTGACAAGCCCCTCAACCTATGGTACGCTGTGCTTCGTTTTGTATAGCTTTGCATATAATTGTAAATTATTGATGAGATTTTTGACCGCCTATCGTGATAGGTAGCTGAGCGGGGTTTTCCACACACACAACAGGCAGGTGACGGTAATGTCTTGGGGAGAAAAGGATTGGCTGTCTTTGACCGAAGCCAGCGGAAGGTTGGGAGTCCACCCGACCACCTTACGGCGCTGGGCCGACTCGGGTGACATTCCGCACTTTCGCACGCCGGGCGGGCACCGGCGTTTTCGGGCGACCGACCTCGCTGCCTGGATGCAGGGCAAGCAAACCACCGGTTTGGCTCCGCAATCGGAAGCGCTGGTGCAAAGCGCTGTGGGGTTTACGCGACAAGAGATGGCCCAGCAGCACGTCTCCGGCGAACCGTGGTATGCGGCCTTTCAGCAGGAAGAAGAACGCCAGCAGATGCGCGACACCGGCCGTCAGCTTTTTGGATTGGCAATTCAGTATATGAGTCGCAGGCGCAATCACGAACTGGTCTTGCAGGAGGGGCGGCGCATCGGCGAGTTCTACGGGCAGCAGTCGGCTCAACATGGCGTCTCGCTGGTGGACACGGTGCGTGCCTTGTTCTTTTTCCGTGAATCGTTGCTGCGGGCAGCCAAACCGGGACAGGTCAGTCCAGGGCAGTACGATGCCGAAGATGTACGCATTCACCGGCAACTGCGCCACTTTTTAGACGAGGTGATGTACGCCTGCCTGGCCAGTTATGAGGCAGCCTGCCAGCATCTACTCGGAGCGGGGTCGGCTTTGTGAGCGGCTACCCCATCACCCTGATGGACCTGGCCCATGCCCGCTGCGTGGTCGTCGGCGGGGGAGAGGTTGCCGCCCGTAAGGTGGCTGCCCTCCGCGAGGCAGGTGCGT
>JASFTJ010000020.1:0-11166 GCA_050053615.1 Anaerolineae bacterium
CTACCTCCTGCTGCGCATCCTGGTGGTAGCCGATGCAGACGTAGGGTTCAGCCGGGGCCAGCAGAATGAGCCCTTCCATCCCCAGGCGGGGCAAGGCATGATAAATCAACTGCGAGTCGAGCCAGGACACGTGGCCCAAGTCATACAACTTCATTCTCAATTACCTCCCAACATCCAAGTCTTGCGCTTCCTTGTGCCCAGTAACACGGCTGCCCCCGACTCGTCAGGAGAGGGTGACATGTCCGGCCTGCCAGTAACGATAGTTACAAGCAATGTGGCACTGTTTCATGAATTCGGCAGATCTGACACTCCAGAAGGATGAAAAGGTCCGCGCGATTACCTCTATCCTTACTTCCCAGAGGACCTCTCAGGGCCTCGTGGTTGACAGGCGCGCCCACGCAATCACGCGCCGGTTCCAAATTGAGGCAGATAGTCAGCGTACTCGGTCAGGTAGGCGTCCAGGATGGCGCGGGCGGTGTCGATGTCGTTGATGCACGGATCGAGCAGCAGCGCCTGGAGCGCGACCTGTCGGTCGCCGGTGGCGACAGCGTCTACGGTCAGGCCGGCGACGGCGATCTCCCGGCGGCACAGCTCGGCAATGACCAGCGGCAGTGGGCCAACGGGCAGACCCTCGATGCCACGGCCGTTGATCAGAGCCGGAAGCTCAACAATAGCATCATCGGGCAAGTTGGCAATGAGGCCATCGTTGGGGATGTTGACGGCGGCGTGGTAGACCTCGGCGCCCAGCAGTCCCTCAATGATTTCCACCGCGCCCTCGCTCCGCGCCTCCCGCAATTGAGCCAACGGGGCGTCGCCCTGAACCATGTCTTTGACAGCTTGCCAGCCCTTGTCACGCTCAACACGGGCCCGTTCCCAATCGTACAGATAGAGATTGTACTTTTCCCAGGGCCGGGTCTGATCATCGTGGCACCAGGGCAGGTATTCGGACAAGTGGCTATCGCCGGGCACGGGGCAGAGGCCGCTGGCCTGAAATACGGCGCGGGTCAGCGGTTCAAAGTCGGCGGGCAGGGCCATGAACGCTTTGCGGAAGGCAGGATAGAGATCCTCGTCAGTACGCCGGTCGCGCAGGCCAAGGATCCAGGTAAAGTGATTCAGCCCAGCCGCTTTGACATCCACCAATGGCTTGACTTGGTCGGCCACGTAGCGGCTCTTGGGCCAGATGTCGGGATGGGCATCGCTGTTCACATCAGGCGGCACGTCTATCCCGAATCGGTCGGCCAGTGCCACGCCGACCATCATGTAGGCAATGTCGATCTGGTGGCACAGGCCCACAGTCTGGATGCGGCTATAGCGATTCACGGCCAAGCAAAGGCGCGGCACGGGGTTGGTAAAGTTGATAAGCCAAGCCTGGGGGCAGAGGCGCTCCATGTCGCGGGCGATGGCCAGCATCTCGGGCACCTGACGCAGGGTGTGGGCAAAGCCGCCTGGACCGCCATTCTCGCCGTACGGTTGGCGCACGCCGAACTGCAGCGGGATCTGCCAATCACGTTGCCACAGCCCCTCGCGGGGGCCGGTTTCGATAGAGACGATGACAAAATCGGCGCCGGGCAAGACCTCCTCACGCCGGGTCGAACTCTCGATGGTCAGATCCGCGTCCCACTCGCGGTTGAGGCGTCGCGCCAGCGCATCCATCAAGGCCAGCCCTTCGACGTCGAGATCCACAAGAGCCAGTGTGCTGCCTCGCAGCCGCTCGCTGCGCACCAGCGTCGCCAATGTTCCCAGTCCAAAGATAGCACTACCCGCGCCGATGATGACGACTTTTGTCGGTTCCATATCTACTTCCTCTTCCAAGGCAGCCTCTGAGTGCAGACATTGTACCCCTTAGCGCCTCAGAAGTCAATTGGGGTAAGGGGAAAGTATGCACCGCCACGCCAGCCGGAACGGGTTCGGGCAACTCAAAAGATTACGAATACTATCGGTATGTATGCGATCGCCAGCCCTGCCATCAGCGCTCTCTGCGCCAAGTCCGCATACGCTGCCACAGGTCGAGGATTTCATCGACCTTTAGCAGATAGGCGACGAGGACAAAGGCGCCTCCAGCCAGGAGCCCACCTCCAACCAGATAGGCGACCGAAGCGACAAAGCTCTGGTCCACGGCCAAGCGTCCGCTCAACGCCAGAAACGCTAGCAGGATGGCAGTCATCGCCAAGGAGGCCAGCAGCATGCGTCCAGCGAAGGGGGCAAGCGATGCGAAGCGGAAAGTAGGCACCTGCCGCTCAAAGAGGACCAGCAGAGCAAGCACCTTCAGCGCCTTGGCCACCGCCGCTGCCAGGGCGATGCCGCCCAAGCCCAGGCCGGCCATCAGCGGTGGGATGAGGGTCACATTCAGGGCAAACGTCAGCACATCGGCGATCACCGGCGTGAGGGTGTCCTGCCGGGCAAAATAGAAGTTGACCACAATCACTTCCAGGGCAAAGGGCAGAAGCGCCAGGGCGTAGAAGAGCAGCGGCCCGGCGGTCAACTGGGTCGAGGCGGCGGTAAAGGCTCCACGCTCGAACAAGATCCGTACAAAGGGCTCGCGGAGCACGGCCAGCCCCACCGTCACCGGCAGAAAGATGAGGCACAGCGCCCGTACGGCTCCGTGTAAGGTCCGGGCCAGCGCCCGATCGTCCCTCCCGGCCGCCATCTCTGCCGAGAATGGCAGCAACACTAGTCCCAGAGTATAGGGCAAGATGGCGGTTAGCGTTTCGACGATCTTGCGGGCATAGGTCAATGCCGATACCCCTCCCACCCCGGCCCGGCTGGCAAAGGCATTCTCCACCAAGGGTCCGACAAAAAGGGAGAGGCTAAGCGCCATAAGCAGCGGCGCGGACAGACGCCCCACGGTTCGTACCGGGGGGAAGGTCAAGTCTAGGGAAGGTCGGATTCGGTGCAAGTGATGCCTGAGTCCAAGTGTCTCAATCGCCAATTTGCCCAGCGCCCCCAGGACCACGCCCAGCGCCATGCCCGGCGCCCCGCCGGTGACCAGCAGGAAGATTAACGGACCGGCCCGAAAGCTCCCCTGGCCCAGGGCCGGCAGGGTGAATTGCTTCTGGGCGTGGAGGGCCGCCATCGTCAGCGTGGAGAGGCCTAAAAACAGAAAGGCCGGCATTGCCAGGCGGGTCAGGCGCACCGCCAGGACCTGTTGCTCGCCAACAAAGCCGGGGGCGGCGAGCGAAATGAGAGGCGCAGCGATCAGAACCCCGGCAACGGTCGCCGCGCCCAGCAAGATCAGCAGCACAGAGGCCACGATGCTGAATAACTGCCAACCATCCCGCTCCGACGCACGTCGGGTGCGCAAGAAGGTTGGCAGGAAAGCCGGGCCTACTACCTCGCGCAGGACGATATAGGCGCTGAAGGGGATGGTGTAGGCCACGAGATAGGCATCAACGTGGATCCCGGTACCAAAAAAATAGGCCAGCAGGATCTTTTCGACAAAGCCCAGTCCCTTGACCACCACGATGACCGCGGTTACGATTGTCGTGGCCTGGACGATTTTCTTGACGTCGATCATGTACAAAGGCAGTAGAGACGAGGAGTCCTCGTCCCTGCGATCAATCCTACTCTACTGTGACGCTCTTGGCCAGGTTGCGCGGCTGATCGACGTCGGCGCCGCGTCGCACGGCCACATGATAGGCAAAGAGCTGCAGCGGCAACACAGTCAGGATGGGAGTGAGCAGTGGCTGCGTCTCGGGCACATAAAAGACGTGGTCGGCCTTGGTGCGGATGAACTCGTCCCCCTCGGTTGCCACGGCGATGACAACTCCATTGCGAGCTTTGACCTGCTCGATCTGACTGAGCATTTTTTCATACACATCATCCCGCACAGCGATGGCGACCACCGGCATCTTCTCATCGATAAGGGCGATCGGCCCGTGCTTCATCTCACCGGCAGGATAGCCTTCAGCGTGGATGTAGCTGATCTCCTTCAGCTTCAGCGCACCCTCCAAGGCGATCGGATAGTTGATGCCCCGGCCCAAGTAAAGAAAGTTCTGGCATTTGAAAAACAGTTGGGCCAACTCCTCATACTCGTGGCCATTGTCCAACACCTGACCGGCCAGCTTGGGCAAGGTCACCAAGCTGTCCACCAGCTCACGGACTCGAGCTTTGGTGAGAACACCCCGCGCCTGTCCCAGGTAGACGCCCAGCAGGTAGAGGTCGACCAAGGACGCGGTGAACGCCTTGGTACTGGCCACGCCGATCTCGGGTCCGGCGTGCATATAGATCACGCCGTCCGAAATGCGGGCGGCCTGGCTGCCAATCACGTTGACGATGGCCCACAGGCGGGCCCCTTTGGCTTGCGCCTCCTCCATCGCCGCTAGCGTGTCCACCGTCTCGCCGCTCTGGGTAATGGCCAGCACCGCGGTTCGCCCGTCGATCAATGGATCGCGGTAGCGGAACTCGGATCCATAGTCCACCTCCACCGGGATGCGGGCCAGCGTCTCGAGGAGAAACTTGCCCACCAGCCCGGCGTAGGCCGATGTGCCACAGGCCACGATGATGATCTTTGCGATCTCGCGCGCCTTCTCGTCCGAAAGGTTGAGTTCTTCCAATACCACGCGACCTTTATCAAAGTCCACCCGCCCGCTGATCGTGTGGCTGATGGCCTCCGCTTGCTCGTAAATCTCCTTTTGCATGAAATGGCGATAGTCACCCTTGACCGCCGATACTGGGTCCCAAGGAATGACGTGGGCCTCTTTGTGCACCGGCCGGCCATCCAGAGTCAGAAAGCGCGCGCCGTCTGCAGTGACGATGGCTACTTCCCGGTTCGCCAAATGGATCATCTGCTGTGTGTGCTCCAAGACAGCAGGGATGTCAGAGGCAACAAACATCTCGCCCTCACCCACGCCCACCGTCACACCGCCTGCATTGCCCAGACGGGCTGTGACCAACTTGTCCGGCTCACGACTGCTCATCACGACGATGGCATGTGCACCTTCGATCTGCTGAAATGCGAACTGGACCGCGGTGGCCAGGTCCGCACCCCGGCTCATATAACGTTCCACCAGATGGACGATCACCTCCGTATCGGTCTCTGAGGAGAACCGGTGCCCCTCTGCTGTGAGTTCCCGACGTAGCGTTCGATAGTTCTCGACGATGCCGTTCTGGATGACGACGATTTGCCCGGTGCAGTCCAGATGAGGATGGGCGTTCATGCGTGAGGGCTCGCCGTGGGTGGCCCAGCGCGTGTGCCCCATACCAATTTGCCCGGCCACCGGTTCGACCTCCAGGAGCTTTTCCAGGTGAACCAGCTTGCCTGCATCGCGCCGAACGGCGATTGTGCCGTCCTGAATGACAGCGATGCCTGCCGAGTCATAGCCTCGGTATTCGAGGCGTTTTAGTCCTTCAAAGACGATAGGAGTCGCATTGCGAGGTCCCACATATCCTACGATACCACACATCTTGTTTCCCTCCCAGGATTCTGAGTCGCAAGTGACAAGTGGTCAGTGGCAAGGCTTGCCATGTCCGAAACGACCATCCACTTGCTGCGTGTAACTGTTGGCTTTGACCACTGCGCCTGCCCTTTGTCCCGTCGGTCTCCCGACGATTTTGTCCGGCGCGCTTTTGTTTAGGAGGGAAAGATACGGACCGTGGTCACGGCCCGGGAGGCATCCGCCGATCTCTCGATTTTCCCACTAGTCAGTGGTTAACCCCATCTCGCGATGGGGAACCTCCTCCTCGTCAACCTTGCCGCTTGGGGGGGACGGCCAGGCCCATGCGCTATCCTTCCCAGTTCGAATACCCCAAGTTTCCGTCTTTTTCCATACCTCCCTTCTTCAACACGATGGAATGATTGCTCCAAGCTGTATCTTTACCTGTCTACCATCATACCACAGAAAGGCGATTTTGATTCTTAGAAATTTCATGGAATAGGGGAAGTTCCTGCTCGCCGACATCATTGGAGAGGTCCCTCCCCCCGCCCGATCCGATCGCTGCCCGGACAGCTAGTAGTCTACCACGCAAACATGCTTGGTTCGGACCCCCACCCCAAACTGGCTGACGTTTGCATGGTTCCCAGTTGACAGCGATGCGAATCGAGGTATAATGTTCCCACCGCCAAAGACGGCGAACACATTAAAACAAGGAGGTTTCTAGCATGATCGTAATCACCGACGAATGCATCGAATGTGGTGCCTGCGCCGATGTGTGCCCGGAAGAGGCCATCAGCGAGGGCGAAAGCAAATATGTCATTGACCAGGAGCTGTGCATCGAGTGCCTGAGCTGCCTGGACGAATGCCCCAGCGACGCCATCATCGAACAGTAGACGGACAGAGCAAGCCCCCGGAAGTTGTGCGCATGATCTCCGGGGGCGCTTTCTTTGCCAACACTCGGTGCATCGACAACAGAAGCTGCACGTGTCAAGGCTGTAGGAGGAACGGCGCCGTCTCGGCAACCGTTCCCAGTTTCCGTCCGTCTTGCACAATGTCCAATCGTTCCCCCGTGGACTCGAGATACCAACCCACAGCAATACGGTATTCGCCAGCCACGATGGGTTGTCCAAACTGGACTGTGTGAGGATCCACGATCAAGTCCCCCGGTTGCCATGCTGTGGTCGGAAACTGCCCATCCAGAGGATACCCATCTCCCTGCCCGTACAGATCCCAGTCGAGGTTCACCAGATGCACAAACACTTTGTAATCTGCCAACGGCTGACCGGTGGCTTGCCAATAGAGGGTAATTGTGACCTCGGGTTCCATGCCCTCTGAAGCCGTGGACAGATCGTAGCCGGCCAGCCTGACTAGATCTCCAAAGTTCGATCGCATGGGATGCTGAACCCCGTCCAGGGCTGACGGTGGCTGCGTTACACGCAAGTATGCAGGGCTGATCACACCGGGAAGCGCCCAGCCTGCGACTGCCAGAAGTGTCCCCCCGCCCAGGATAAGAGGTACTGCCTTTCCACGCTGCGGAAGCAGATTGGCGAGACCGGCTGCCAGCAGAAGGGCAATAGCAGGCAGCGCCGGGAATAGGTAACGCCCCTGCCATCCCGAGCCCCCGAAACGATACCCATAGATTGTCACCCAGAGCACAAAGAGCACAGGCAGCAAGGCCCAAAGCGCCCACACGGCCCACGGCCGCGAACCTCGCCGCCGATTTCTATGCCAGGCGAGCCCCCCACCTATGCCAGCAAGGACATACCCACTGGTCAGAACCCGGTAGATCCAGGCGGGCAACGGCACATTCATCCAGCCGAACATCCCCCAGAAGGATCGATGCATTTTGCCCAGAAAGACGCGCAGTGTAGTCCAGTCAGTAATCGTGGCGCTCCCCTCTTGCTGGCGATGCGCCAAGAAGGCACTCACTCCAAAGGGATCTCCGTAAAGAATTTGATTTCGCCAATACCACCAACCCGTGAGGACAAGAATGGCTCCTCCAATGATGAGCCCACCTTCGAGCAGTAGACGAAAGTTACGACGTCGGAAACTGCGGTAGAGCAAGCTCAGCGCCACAAGCGGGACCAATACTAGGAGGTTTTGTTTGGTCATGAGGCCCGCTCCTAGGGAGAGGCCCAAACCAAGCAGGGTCCATCGGCTGGTGCGCCCCATCAGCAGACGCACCAGCATCCAAGTGACCATGGCTGCACACAGGTTGGCCAAATTGTCGTTGTTCACTACGCTGCTGATAAAGACGAACTGGGGATTAAAGGCTGCAATGGCCGACGCCGCGAGAGGGATCACGGATTGCCGCGGAAAGACCTCTCGGCCTATCAGATAGATGATGGCTACCGTGCCAGCCCCCATCAGTACAGACAATGCCCGCATCAGGTGTATGGCCAGAACAGAGTTCTGCCAGGGGAATGATTCGACAGCCGTGTGGTGTATGACGTTGGTGTCCTGGCCTGCACCTGCCCACACAAAATCAGGATTGTAGCGCAAGACAGCGCCCAGGTCAGCCATCTCTGCTGGCAGACTGACCAAGGCAGCCAGAACGTAATATAACGGGGGCTGATGCGCCTCGCCACTTTGCCCCTGTTCCGGCAGTCGCTTTTCGGCCCGGAGGAAGTGGACAAAATCTACGTGGGCGATCTCATCTGGCGCCTCAAAGAGCGGGACCTGGGCGCTATAGAGACCGGCCAGCACCAAAAAAGTGATGAGCAGCAGACCCAGAATTCCCCGCTGGACAACGCCTTGACGGTTCAAGCAAGATCCTCTGTGGCGCTAACCGGCAACGGTCTGGCGCCCCTTCAAGAATGCTTGCCGGTTTAGTTCCACATACTTGGGCGGCACCCGCGCTTCGACGACCTGCAGCCAGGTCTCTGCCGGCACGTCCAAAAAGGAGGAGAGCGCCCCCAGCAACACCACGTTGGCCGCCCGCGCGTTGCCCAGTTCCTGGGCGATGGCTGTGCCCGGCACCGAGTACAGGCGGTCTGTCACCTCACCGTACACCGTTTGAAACTCCCCCTCCGTCGGGTAGTGTGCTCCGCCCGACGTGACCGTGATCGGCTCGATGGTGTGCTTGTTGACGATGGCCACGCCGTTGGCCTTCAAATACTCAGCGTAGCGTAGGGCCTCGGCCCGTTCAAAGACCAGCAAAATGTCTGCCTCGCCCAGGCCAACGAGAGGCGAGTACACGCGCTCGGCGTCCCAACGGATGTGGGTGTTCACGCTGCCGCCCCGCTGGGCCATGCCGTGCACCTCCGATTTCTTTACGTCAAAGCCCGCCGCCAGCGCTACCTCGGCCAATACGTTGCTGGCCAAGATCGTCCCCTGTCCACCGACGCCAGCGAGTAGAAAGTTGTAACTCTTGCTCATAATCTTCTCCCATGCCAATAAACTGGTAACTAGGTAGACTGAGCAAACTCCCCCAATCTACCAGCTTACCAACCTACCAATCTACAACCTACTGCTCCTCCATCTGCTCACGAAACAGGATCGCATCCCGCGGGCACACTTGGGCGCAAACCTCGCATCCGGTGCACAGCAACGGATCGATCAGCGCCTTGGGCCGCTGCGTCCTTTCGTCCAGTTCATCACTCTTCAGAATCGCCGGGCAGCCGATGCGGAAACACATCGTGCAGCCGTTGCACTTTTCGGCGAGGACCTCCAGCGGCAGCCAGCGTCTCCGTGCGCTGGGCAATAGCGCACATTCCTCGCGGGCAATGAGCACACTGGGGCCATCAGCTTGGAGGAATTCCTTCATCGTCTCATCCAAGGCGGCAACATCGTAGGCAGGCACCGTCCTGACCCGCTCTATCCCCAGCGCCCGGACCAGCGGCTCTAGCTCCACAGGCGGCACCTCCTGCATCTGGAGCGTATAGCCGGTGCCGGGATTCTGCTGGTGACCGGTCATGCCCGTGATACGGTTGTCGAGAATGACCGTAATCACGTTGCTCTGGTTGTAGGCCACATTGACCAAGGCCGGCAACCCGGTATGGAAGAGGGTCGAGTCGCCGATAACGGCCACCATACGCTCGCCGATTCCTGCCTTGTCGGCGCCATGGGCCTGGCCGATGCCCGCGCCCATGCAACCACAGGTGTGGATAGCCGATAGCGGGGGCAGCAAGCCCAAAGTGTAGCAGCCAATGTCGCCCGCCACTGGCACCTTACGCTTGTTCAAAATGTGAAACACACTTCGGTGAGGGCACCCCGGACAGAGTACCGGCGGGCGGGGTGGGATCTCGGGTTTCTCCAGCTCTGACACCGGCACATGGGTCGATTCGGGCAACAACCCAGCCTTGATGGCACTCTCGCGCACAATGCGCGGATCAAACTCGCCGCAGGCGGGAAAGATGCTCTTGCCCTCGCTCGCAATGCCCATCAGCTTGATCTCTTCTTCCAGGAAGGGGTCCAATTCCTCGATGACGATGAGACGGTCTACTTTGGCCGCAAAGTCGCCGACTAGCTTTGGCGGCAAGGGATAGGTCATCCCCAAGCGCAGGACCGAGGCATTTGGAAAGATCTCTTTGGCGTATTGGTAGGCTACCCCACAGGTGACGATACCTAGTTCCGAACTCCCCCACTCGACGCGGTTGAAGGGGAACGTCTCGGCAAAATCGGCCACCTCCCGGATGCGTTCCTCGATGACCGGGTGCTTCTTGCGGGCGTTGCCCGGCACCATGACGTACTTGGTCGGGTTGCGGGGGAATTTGTCGCGGGTGGGCGCCATCCGCTGCTGCTCACCCAATTCCACTGGCGTGCTGGAGTGGCAGATGCGCGTGGTCAGCCGTAGAAACACTGGCGTGTCGAATTGTTCGCTGATCTCCAGCGCAACCCTGACCAGATCCTTTGCCTCCTGGCTGTCCGACGGCTCCACGCAGGGGATGCGAGCAAACTTGGCGTAGCGTCGGTTGTCCTGCTCATTCTGCGAAGAATGCATGTCTGGGTCATCGGCAGTGACGATGACCAGGCCCGCCTCCAGGCCCGTCATCGACGCGTAAAAGACAGAATCGGCGGCTACGTTTACGCCCACGTGCTTCATGGCTGCCAACGACCGCCGACCAGCATACGCCGCCCCCACGGTCACGTCCACGGCCACCTTCTCGTTGGGCGCCCATTCGGCATAGACATTGGGAAAGCGCGCAAAAGACTCCAGAATTTCGGTGCTAGGAGTGCCCGGATAGGCTGAGGCGACCTCAACACCGGCCTCCCAGGCCCCTCGGGCCACCGCTTCGTTTCCTGATAGCAATCGCTTCATTGCTTTCACCTCCATTGGTGCTCCTTAAGCAAATTATACCACGAAAGGACAGCGGTTCAAAATGAACCTCGCAAGACAGGACCCGTTTCATGTCTGGTATCACCAATCCAGACGATGAAGGGCAAGCCTCCTTATTTCGGCGGAGCCAGGCCTGCATTCCGAACCATTCAGAATCTCTGTACGGGATACGGCTGCAGGGACCGAATACTACTTTCTGCGCCGCGTTCGGAAGACCAGCTTGAGAGGAGTGCCCACAAAGCCATAGCGCCGCCGGATCTGATTCTCCAGGTAACGCTCGTAGGAGAAATGTACCAGGCGTTTGTTGTTGACGAAAAAGACAAAGGTTGGCGGATCCACGCTGGCCTGCGTGGCATAATAGAGCTTGAGTTGCTTGCCCGCCCGATGAGGAGGCGCATGACGAATGGTCGCGTCCGAGACCAGGCGGTTCAGCTCGCCTGTGGGAATCCGCATCTGCCGCTCTTCGAAAACTTGGAAGGCCAAGGGCAGAATCTTGTTCACGCGCTGACCTGTCAG
>JASFTJ010000021.1:0-10978 GCA_050053615.1 Anaerolineae bacterium
CTTGAAGGCTTCGCTGAGCTGTGGCCCGCCCACAAATTTCTTCCAGGTGACCATCACCTGTCCGGGTTCAGCACGACCCGCATCCGGATCCACCTCCATCAAGGGATTCACCTCTGTTTGCCAGGAAAAGGCGCCCGTATCGTCGGTCGTGCAGCAGTCCCTGTGAACGCGAAGATAGGCGCCATCGGAGAAGGCCCAGCGCACCGAGACCTCTTGGTTGGGCGGCAGTTCATGTCCGCGGATGACAAGCGGATCGCCCACCTCGCCGCAAGACAGGGAGAGGTTCACGCGCGGGCCGCTCACCTGGGCTGTCCCCGCCTGCCCTGAGCCACAGGGCACCGGCAGTGCGGTGCTGACGCTCATTTCCTCGGTAGGACGGGTAAACATCTCGGGCACCAGGAAAGAGCGGATGATGCGCATGCCTTCCGGTGCGCCCTGGACCAAATCGACAAAACTGATTTGGGTCACGCTCCAGGACCAGATGAAGGTCGCCGCAAAGCCGATCACCAGCACCCCTGTGGTAACGTAGCGACGTAGGGGGCTGGCCCGGCGCGTCGCCGGCGTACCCCGAATGATCCGTTCGCGCAGCCAGGCCGAGACATAGTCCAGAATAGCCACCACCAGGACGATGGCGATGATAGCCGTGGCCATGGCCCGGAGGTTGTTGAGCCGTACCCACTGGATGACCAGGAACCCCAGGCCGGCATCGCTGACCAAGCCGATGACGGTCGACATGCGGACATTGATATCCCAGCGGTAGAGGGTGAAGGAAAGGAAAGTGGGCACAATCTGCGGCAGCACGGCATAGACAACGACCTGGGGCATGGTTGCCCCGGTGGACCGCAGGGCCTCGATGGGGCCGGGATCAATGCTTTCAATCGCTTCCGAGTACAGCTTGCCCAGCGCGGCGATGGTGTGCAGCATCAGAGCCAGCATCCCGCCGAACGGCCCCAGGCCTACCCACACGGCAAAGACGATGGCCCACATCAGCGTCTCGATGGAGCGCACGACGTTGAGCACCGTCCGCACGACGTAGTAGATGCCACGCGTGACGGACGTGGCCCACATCAGATTGCGGGCAGCCATAAAGCTGACCGGCAGGGCAAAGATCATGCCCAACACGGTGGCCATAAAGGCCAAGGCCACCGTCTCGCCGATCTTTTCCAGCACCAGGCGCAAGGTTTCGGTGGGCTGCAGCGATCCGTAAGGCTTCTGCTGCTGGGCGCTAATGACGTGGGTTTGGGTCTCGCCAGGGCCAGGCAGCTTGTCGAGCGGCACAGAGGTACGCGGCACAGTGATCGTAGCGCGGAATCGGCCCTCTTCGTCGGTGACAAACGTTTGCGGCTGGCTATCCACCAGCAGCTTCTGTACGTCGCCGATGGGATTCACCCACCGCAGTTCTCCCTCGAAACTGGGGAAGAACCCTTCCCCTTCGATCTCGAAGGTTTCATCAAAGGCAGCGCAGGGGACATTCGGCACAATTCGAGGATCTGTGGATGGGGTCTTGCCCGGATCGGGCAGCGGATCGACGCACGGCACTTGAAAGGGCGTCGTGCCTATCAGATCCTCGGTGGGATACTCCATCAGTTCCGGCTGAATCAGCGCCTTGAGGAATGGCTGCATGGCCGGCCAGCCCGTAGCCAAGCGTGTAGGTCTGACCTCGGTAGCCACAAAGGCCAGGCCATAGACGATCAGCAGGGCCAGCAGGAGCGGCGCACCCAGGCGGCCCTCGCGTGCTGAGGCCTGACGAAAAGCGTCCAGGGCGCCCCACAGCCAGATGAGAACCAGGGGAATTAGCAGCGCAGTGGTCCCCTGCCAGGCGATCAGCGCACCGAGGATGACGATGGTGGCTAGGTAGCCAATGCCCCGCTCCCGTTCGCCGAGGATGAACTGCCCACTGCCGGGCAGGATCAGCGACATCAGAGCCGGCAGTATCGCTGGCATGTCCAAGTTGCGTTCTTGATTGTTGTCTTTCATGCTGGCGTACTCTGCCTATCTCAGCGTCTCGTTCATGCCGCCGACGCCGACCATCTCGGCCTCTTCGCCGTATACTTCTTTGAAGCGCTCGTGGGTGAGTTCTGAGGGTAAGCCATCAAAGACCAACTCGCCGTCTTTGAGGCCGATGACGCGCGTGGCATAACGGTGGACCAGGTCGAGAAAGTGCAGGCTGCACAGCACGGTGATGTCGTCCTGCCGATTGAGCAACTCCAGATACTGGAGGATAGAGTGAGCCAGCACGGGATCCAGGCTAGCCACCGGCTCGTCGGCCAGCATCAGCCGGGGTTCCTGCATCAGCGCCCGGGCAATGCCCACCCGCTGCTGCTGCCCACCGGAAAGCTGGTCGGCCCGGTTGTCGGCCTTCTCGGCGATGCCCACACGCTCCAGCGCAGCTACCGCTCGTTGGCGATCCTCGGTCGAAAACTGATGGAGCAGGCTAGCCCAGGGGTTCGCGTAGCCCAGGCGGCCTGAAAGCACATTGGTCATGACGGTGCTACGCCTGACCAGATTAAATTGCTGGAAGATCATGCCAATCTGGCGCCGAATGAGGCGCAGTTCCTTGCCCTGGGCAGCGGTGATGTCTATATCATCCCAGGTCACGCGGCCTTCGGTGGGGTCGATCAGGCGGTTGATGCAGCGCAGCAATGTGGATTTGCCCGATCCCGACAAGCCAATGACGACCAGGAACTCGCCGTCCTTAACCTCAAAGCTCACGTTCTTTAGCGCAACCGTACCATCGGGAAAGACTTTGGTGAGGTTCTCCACTCGAAGCAAGCGACTTCTCCTTCATTCAAACAGACCCTAAAGGTCTCAAAGGACCTTTAGGGTCTGATCTAGAAGCGTAGACACGTCTTTACTTGGCCAGTTCTTCGATGTCCATGCCTGCCTTGCTCAAGTCGGCGCGGAAGCCATCGTAGAACGAGTCGTCGGCTGCCTGCAGCGCGTCGATGGAGTACAGGTTGTTCAGCGCCTCTTGGCCCTCTTCGCTCGCGGAAATCTCGAGCAGGGCATTGACGATCTGGTCGCGCATCTCGGCGTCAAACTCCTTGGCAAAGGAAACGCTGTCGTTGGGGATGTCGGTCGTGGTGGCCAGGACGACGACCACTTCCTTCACGTCGGCAAAGTCTTCCTCAATGGAGCTGCGGGCATCAGCGTAGGATACACCGACGTCGCAGTCGCCATTGTAGACAGCAGTGACCGAGTTGTTGTGAGAACCAGCTTCGACCGTCTTGGCAAAGTCGGCGTCGGGATCGATGCCGTTGGCCGCGAGCATGATGCGCGGGATGATGTAGCCGGAGGTCGAGTTGGGGTCGACCCAGCACATGACCTTGCCCTTGATGTCTTCGAGCTCGGTGATGCCGCTGTCGGCCCGGACGTTGAACTGGCCCTTGTAGGAAGTCGAGCCAAATCGCTCTGTCACCAGAGCCACGTCCACGCCGTACTTTTCGTTGGCCAGCACATAGTTAAAGGTGTTGAGCCAGCCGATGTGCGCCTTGCCCGCCCCCATTGCCTCGCGGACCGCCGCAAAGTCGGTACCCACGTTAGCTTCGACGACCAGGTCTGTTTTCTCGGTGATCATCTCGGCAAGCTGGTCGCCACTGGCGATGATCTCCTGCGTGTCCCCAGAGGGTACGAAGGACATAACGATGGGATTGTCCTCCGTGCCCAACTTGGGGGTGCCGCAGCCGGCCAGAACCAGGGCGGCGATGCTAAACAGCATCAACGAAACCAACCACATGTTTCTCTTCTTCATTCTTCTGCTCCTTTCTTTTTCAAATGCTGAGATTCTGATAATCATGATGCAGTTAAGTTAATAGACGCGGTCCCTCAGAGGCACATCACCTCCTCCCCCGCCTGGATAGAATTGCACAGCCATAATACTACACCAAGACGAAGGTCTTGACAAGTTGTCGAATCCTTCCCGAAGCCTACTCGGCGCAAAACACATCGCAATGGCACGCGGCTCCCTGATTACCAGCGCCATATCGGCATGACATTGTCGCGATCGGACAAACCTCGAAAAGTTCCCTATTCTCGCTCCGTCTTCCGAACAGATACCCCCCGAATCCCGACCCTCCAGCGGCGGGCAAACCACACACCCATCCCGACGAGAAGCCCAGGCACCCCAAGCCAAGCGGCGGAGCGACCAGGTTCCAAGACAGGCAAGTCACCGGTCAGAACCCGCATGGGCAAGGGAGTAAAAGTCACAACAAAGATGAGCAGCACGGCCACAGCCACGATCTTGCGCGGTGTGTCCAGGCGGGTCACGTCATCCAGTGGGTCGGGATGCGCTCGCCCAAAGAGAAAGATAAGGGCCGCCCACAGAAGCCAGCCCTGCCACAAGAAGAGGCCCATCACGACCAACACGCCGACGACCGGCCAAGTGAGCGCTTTGGCCCGTTGGCCGACGAGGCTGTACAGCACATGCCCCCCGTCCAACTGACCCACCGGCAGCAGGTTGAAGGCGGTGACCAACAGCCCGGCCCAGCCTGCCAGCGCCACAGGATGGATAAAGACATCGTAGCCGCTGTCAATGGGAAATGTGCCTAGCAACGCCGCGCCCACCTCGCGCCATGCGGCCAAGATCGTTGGCGGGGCGCCACTGCCGGGCAAGATCTGCCCGAAAAGCACAAACTTGAGCAGTAGGTAGAGAAGCGAATTTCCTTCGAGAAACACCATCATCCCTGACTCAGGGGCAGCCATGGGCTCCACCGTGGAAAGAGAAAGACCCAGGATGAGGACCGGCACGGCCAGGATAAAGCCAACCAACGGCCCAGCAGCTCCGACGGTCAACATCTGCCGCCGGTTCACGCTCTGTCCCTTCATAAGGATAAAGGCGCCCATCGTACCCAACGGGGGCACAGGCATGGGGATAAAGTAGGGCAACGACACCGGCACCTTGTAGTAGCGGCCGGCAAAGTAATGGCCCAGTTCGTGGCCGGTCAGGATGGTCATCAAACTCAAGGCAAAGGGCCAACCGATCCAAAGGTGAGTCAGGATCCAGCCCAAATCGGCGTCAGACGGCACCTGATCCGACCAAAACGCGCCAACAAACAATGTGGCGAGGATCGTCAAGGCGAAGAGAAGGGCATTCAGCCACAGGCGCGGGCGGCTTTCCTGGGGCATCACACCTGGGACTGCCAGAAGCACGTCTAGGTCGTTCTCTGGATCACGCCGGAGCACAGCCGTGTAGCCCATCTTTCGCAGGCGGGCAGCGATCTTGGGATAGGCCTGCTCCGAAGGGACCTGCAAACGACCTCGCAGGCGAACACCGTCCGATGATCGCCCCGGTCTGTCCAGTGCCGACCGGGCCCTAGGTACGGCGCGCCTGTGCATGGCCTCCGCTCCCCCTGGAATGCCAAGAGTCACGTCGTCGACGGCAAACAGATCGGATACGGCTTCCTCTACCTGCTCAGCCGCTCGCTGCGCCGGTTCTTTCACGTCATCAAACATTGCTTACATCTTTCTAGCATACGTTCGTTTCTACTTGTCAAAGGCTCCCGAGGCTGGTATAATGCGCAACGCGGGCAAGTGCTCTCACTGATTGGTGTACACTTGTGCGGGCAAGTATACCATAGGGTGCTAGGTGATGCAACTTGGGATCTCTGCCGATTGGCAACTGTGGACTGAGGTTGCTCACGTACATGCAACAAAGCTGATCCATGGATGCTCACGCCCAGCGCTGTCGGAGCTGACCCAGCCTTCGAGAATCTGGAACCCTGCTTGCCGCAATCTTGTTTCGACTTCGGACGGCTGGTAGTAGACAAAGAAAATTCGGCGACCACCGATTCCGGCAACCCAACGCTCACCGTGGCCCCTTTTGAGTGATAGATAGAAAAGACCGCCTGGCCGGCGCAACAAGCGCGCCACCTCGGCAACCGCGTCGGGAAACTGCACTCGGGGTACGTGGAGCAACGAGGCGCAGGCCCAGATCCCGTCAAAGGCAGCTGTTGCAAAGGGCGCACAACGCAGGTCGGCACGTACCAGATCGGCGTCGGGCAGCCGACACCGGGCTTCGGACAGCATCCCGATCGACAGATCCAATCCGACCAGGCGGCAGCCGATCTGACTCATAAAGTCCACATCTCGGCCCGGCCCGCAGCCCAGATCCAACACCCTTCGTCGGCCAGTGATGCGTTCGGCAAAAGCGCTGAGCGCCTGCTCCAGGGGCAGATCGCCCCACTGGGCGGCAAAGTCGGCCGCGACATGGTCGTAACTGTTGATCGTTCCGCTGATCTCGCACGAGTCGCGCGAGAACTCGGTTTCTCGTCGAGCATTTGAGGGTTGCATGAGCACCGATCCTGACCAGCAAAGCCAAAGATCTCTCCGCCGCCGCTACCTCTTGCTAGCGGCCCTGATTCTCATTGTCATAGGCACAACCTTGGCCTCGCTGTGGTACGTGCCTCGTCTGTTTTCTCAGTTGGCGGCATCAGGCGCTACACCCACGCGCGCCGTCGCCGTGCTGCCGACCAGTACGCTGACGCCCACTACCACGGCGACCCCAACCCCCAGTGTGGCCCAGCCCACCATCACCGAGCTGGGTGCCAAAGTAGACGACAAAGCCCGATCGATCACTTTCCATCTAAGCGCCCGCGTGCCCCCCGACCGGCAGATCGCCGAGGTGTTGCTCTGGTACGATACGGAAGTGGGCCACCAGTTGCAGCGCATCGACGGCCCGCTGCCAGCCAGTCTCGCCACAGACTACGAACTCGACGCCATGGTGGAGGGTTTGACCCGGACCGTCACCAGCACCCGTGAGCTCGACTACTGGTGGCTGGTGCGCGACACTGCGGGCGAATCGGTCCGAACCGGCGGGACTGCCCTCTTGGGTCCGTCGCTGGCAGCGTTGGTAGTCACACCGACCCCCGATCCACCCCCTATTGACTTTACCTGGGCTGTGTCAGAGTCGGAGCATTACCAATTCTACTATATGCCGAATACCGCTGCCGAACGCGACCTGGCTCAACTTGCAGGCCTAGCTGAAGCGTCGCTGGCGCGCATAACCTCTCTCCTAAAGATGGAGTTTGATGGTCAGATGACTGTCTACTTTGTGCCCCGTATCTTTTGGCAGGGCGGCGCTGCCTACGGCGACAAGATCCAGCTCATCTCCTACCTGGACCGCAACTACACCGACATCGAAACCTGGACCTATTTCACCCACGAGGGAACGCACGCCCTGGCTCAGGACCTGCTCCAACCCAAAGACAACGGCGGCGGCCCTGACGGCGTACTGGTCGAAGGGCTGGCCGTGTGGGCCAGCGGCGGCCACTATCGCAAGGAGCCGATAGATGTCTGGGCCGCGGTCGTAGCCGATTCCGACCAGTACATCTCGCTGGCAGAACTGCGCTCCGGGTCGTTCTACGACTTTCAACACGAAATATCCTACATAGAATCGGCCTCTTTTGTCAAGTTCCTGGTCGAACGCTACGGCCGCGACGAGTTCAAAAAGCTGTATGGCCAGGCCACCGGCGATCCGGCCCGCGACAAAGCCCTGGCCGAACTGTTGTATCATAAAGACCATACCAGATTGGAAGCCGAATGGCTGGCCTCCCTGAAAGAGCTGGAGCCCACACCGGAGCAGGCGGAAACCTGGTGGTTAAAGGTCCGATCGTTTGAACTGATGCGCCGCTACCAAACTGAACTGGACCCAGATGCTCGCTTCCTGCCGCCCAAGCCACCGACCAAATGGACCAGCGACACGCTCAAGATCTTTGTGGGGCGCGTCGAAGCGCCGGTCAACATCGTGCTCGAAACAGCCCTCATCGCCGCCCAGGAGCGTCTGTACGACGGCGACCCAGACGGCGCGGCTGCGCTCCTGTACGATGTGGAGGCAGCCCTGGATGCCGGCGGCGCGCTGACCCGCCCATCTCTCGCCGCACGGGCAGTTATCCTGGAGCTGATGGCCGCCCAGGATCGGGCCGTCCTCCGCGCCGACGCCGATGCCTTCCGCGAGACGCTCGATCCAGCCTATGCTCTGGCCCTGGGAACCGGGGTAGAGGAAGCGTTGCAGACGCCGTTCACCGCCTACCGCCAAGAGATCGCGCGCCTGGACGTGAGCGGCGACGGCCTCCACGCCGAGGGTGTGGCGTTGGTCCACGCCAGCGTGGCCGACGGGGAGTTTGCCGCTGATGGACATCGCTTTGTGGTGACTTTTCTCCAGACAGCAGATGGCTGGCGCATGTCCAATCGAGAACCAAGAGAGCCCGTTCTGCCATTGCCGACCAGGTTCGGGAGTTGGTCCTCATCCCGATCCTCAACTTCCCGTCCGGCGATCCTACCACCATATCTCACCTTATCGCTAACCCGGAAAGATTAGCCATTGGGTCCCCTTAGATTAAAACTTTACGGCAGATAAGAGGGTTTATGTTGAGCAACTTGACAATTATGGCGAGATATGGTATAATTTGCGTGAGTTGTACCTTTATCTCTTTTAAGACACAAGGAGATGAAACGATGACCAAACTGGTTACTGTACTGAGCGTCTTGATTTTGCTGGCTCTCCTGCTCAGCCCATTGCTGGTGGGCAGCCCGGTCTGGGCTGCTGGCTACAATGCATGGGCAGGCGCCATGGTCTGGTCCGGCGGTTTCACCTGGGCCGGCGGGTACAACGCTTGGGCAGGCGCCATGGTCTGGTCCGGCGGTTTCACCTGGGCCGGTGGTTTTTCCTGGGCCGGCGCCATGGGCTGGGCCGGCGGTTTTTCCTGGGCCGGCTAGTCCTACCCAGCGTTTGTCTCGGCTAACCAAAGAGCAGCGGTAGCTACGACTACCGCTGCTCTTTGTGTGGTACACGGTTGAGGATCCATACAGATGCAGATTACCAGAAAACGAGTTACCAACCTGCTGGCCCTTCTGCTCCTCTGCGCGACCTGGTTCGCCATTGGCTGGATTGTACGCGGTTGGCGGCTCGGACCAGAGATTGGGCTCGTCGAACAGGTCCGCTATCATCTGCTGAACGAACATCCGGACGAGGTCCCACCGACGCGAGAGCTGACATACGCGGCCATTCGCGGCATGCTGCACAAAATTGATGACCCGCACACGGCGCTGATCGTCCCGCCGGTCAGCCAGAGGTTCGAGGCGGACTTTGCTGGCCAGTCCGGCGTCATCGGCCTTTATCCGGAAGAGCAAGACGGGCAAATGGTCGTGAGCGTCGTCTTTCCGGGGGAGCCTGCCGACCAGGCTGGTTTGCAGCCGGGGGATATCATTCTCTCCGTGGATGGTGTGACCTTTGATCAGGATACCAGCGCCGCCGAAACGGCCTTGCTCCTGCGGGGACCGGTCGGACAGCCAGCCCACATCGTAGTCCGGCGCGACCAGGAGCTCCTGCAATTCGACCCGATTCGCCAGCCGAGACCCATCGTCAAGTACGAGATGCTACCGGACGACATAGCTTACATCTTTCAGCATACCTTTACAACCAATGCGAGCGAGCAGATCAAAGAAGCGCTCCAGGATCTCTTGGCCCAGCAGCCCAAGGCTCTCATCTGGGATCTGAGCAGCAATGGCGGCGGCTCGATGGATACCACCCAAGAGATCCTCAGCTATTTCGTTGAGGACGGGTTGCTGTTCACCGCCGAGCTCAAAGATGGGGCAACAAGGGAGTTCCTGGCCGAAGGAGAGGCCCTCGCCGCCGACATTCCCCTGGTGGTCCTGATCAGTGAGCGCACCTATTCGGCTGCCGAGACGGCCGCTGCCACGATCAAAGAACGGGGGAGAGGGATTCTTATCGGCAGCACCACCTACGGCAAGGGCACAATCCATGCCACGATCCCCCTACCTGAAGACTGCCTGCTGCAAATGACCATCGCCAAGTGGCTGTCTCCAAATGGAGAATGGTATGAAAAGCAAGGAGTGCCCCCTGACATCGTTGTGGAGGATGAGGAAAGCACGAATGAGGACAAAGTGCTCCAATTCGCTGTTGAGTACATACATGAGCACTTTGCCCCTTGATGAGCACCCTTCCCAGCGTCCTGTATTGCTGAAAACCGAGCGGGAATGACCAGTATGGGAGCGAGCAACATTCATGTTTTGCGCCACTCCGTAGAACTTGTTCTGTTCTCGAGTGCCCGGTTGGGTATCTCCACATCTAACCATGGTCACCGAGAACCTGGCGAGAACGAGCCGTTGAAGAATCTCACTGAATCGTGGCAATCCTGATTTATTGTGGATGAATAAAGCAACTTACAAGTTTTTCCAGCAATTATTTAGGGATTTGTGTCTGAGAAGCCATGAACAAACGCCAGCGTATTGAGGCAGCCCTCCGCAGCGATCCAGTAGATCGGATCCCGTTGAGCCTGTGGCGGCACTATCACCGCGAGGACCGCACGCCACAGGGCCTGGCGGACGCCACGCTTGCTCTGGCCCGGCGATATAACCTGGACCTGATCAAGCTTACGCCCTCCGGGCTGTACGCCGTGGAGGATTGGAGCGGGAATCACATAGTCCACCCCGGCACCGACCACGAGCCGCCGTACCTGGGCAGTCCGGCGGTAATCACCCCAGGGGACTGGCGGCACTTGCCTACTCTGGACCCGATGACAGGGGCGTTGGGCCGAGAGCTGGAAGCGATCCGTCTCGTCGCGGGGGGGCAGCGGGGCAAGGCGCCGCTGCTGATGACGATCTTTAGCCCCTTGACCCTAGCCTTCAAGCTGGCCGGCGAGGGCATTGTCGAGCACCTGCGCGAATACCCAACCCAGGTCCACGCCGGCCTGGAGACTATCGCCGAGACGACCAAGCGTTTTGCCCTGGCTGCGCTGGAAGCTGGCGCCGACGGCTTCTTTTTTGCCACACAGCTGGCCACACACCGCTGGCTGACCCCCGCCGAGTACGAGGAATTCGGTCAGCGCTACGATCTGACGGTGTTGAAGGCGGCGGCTCGGTCGGATATCACGGTCTTGCACCTGCATGGACGGGACATCTTTTTCCAGCTGGCGAACCGCTACCCCGTCCACGCCGTGAGCTGGCATGATCAAGAGACGCC
>JASFTJ010000022.1:0-10893 GCA_050053615.1 Anaerolineae bacterium
ATACTTCATGACCAGGTACTGGTCCACGCCCTCGACGAAATAGCCATACACCTCAGGGATGCGCGGATGGCCGGGCTGGTTGAGGCGGGCCAGCACCTCGGCCTCGCGCTGGAAATCCTCCTCGGCCTTGCGCCGCTCGCTCTGGCTGGCGAAAAAGGGCCGCATTTGCTTGACGACGCACAGCCGGCCAAACAACTCGTTGTCGCGGGCCAGGTAGACAGCGCCCATGCCGCCCTGCCCCAACTGACCAATGACCTGGTAGCGACCGCCCTGCAATGGCGCGCCGTCGGGCAAAGGGCCGCTCAGCCCGCCATTCGCGACACCGGCCGCCGCCAGCCGCACGCCGCACTGGGTGCAATAGCGCGCTCCCGGCTTGACGGACGCGCCGCATTGAGGACAATACTCAGCCACTGCGCCCCTCCATCCGCACCAACACCACCGTGATGTTGTCCTCGCCGCCGGCCTCGTTGGCCGCGTCGATTAGGCGGCGACAGGCGGTCGGCAGATCGGCGCTAGAGTTGAGCAGTGCCTCGATCCGCTCGACGGGGTAGACCATGTCCCACAGCCCATCGGAGCAGAGCAGCAGCCCGTCGCCCGATTGTAGGGCCAGCGCGGGATAGATGTCCACCTCGACGCCGCCCTTGAGGCCCAGGCAGCGGTAGAGCACGCTGCGATGCGGATGCTCATGGGCCTCCTGGGGCGTGATCTTGCCCTGCTTAAGCAGCGCGCCCGGCACCGAGTGGTCCTCGGTCAGTTGCCGGAGCTTGCCCTCGCGCCAGAGGTAGGCCCGGCTGTCGCCTACGTGGGTCACGGTTAGCCGTTCGCCCTCGACGACGGTCAGGGTCAGCGTCGAGCCCAGGTCCCCCGCCTCGTCGCGATGCTTGCGGGCGTAGCCCAGCAGCACCTGGTTGGCCCGTTCGACAGCGTGGCTCAGCAGGCGGGCCAGCTCGGTCTCTTCCAGGCGCACGGTAACGCCGCTGCCCACGGCGGCCAGTGCCTCGGCGTCCAGGCGGCGGGTGAGCGACGGGTCCTGGGGCCGAAAGAGCGGCGCCAGCTCGCGTTTGAGCGTGCCCACCGCCCAGCGACTGGCCACCTCGCCGGCCAGGTGGCCGCCCATGCCATCGGCCACGACGAACAGGCCCGTCGGCCCCTCGTCGGAGGCCTGAACGACCTTGTAGTAGAAGCAATCTTCGTTCAAGTCGCGCTGCCGGCCCACGTCGGTCAGGCCGGCAACGGAAAGCCAGTGGGTCATCTTGTCACCCAAACAACCCCCGCCGCTTGACCTCCAGCCGCACCTCGACCGTTTGGTCCTGGCCGCCGTCCACGGCAAAGGTCAGCATGACCTTCTGCTTGCGGCCCCGCACCTTGTCCACGCGGCCCACCAGCTTGACCGCTTGCCGCGCGTTGGCCACCAGGCGGAAGGTCGCCGGCTTGATCAATAGCCACCGGGGCGCGCCCCGCACCCGCACCTGGGCCGTCGCCCCGCCGCGATTGATCACGTCTACTCGTTTGGTCGAGGTACTCAACCCCTTGCGGTCCACCGTACCGAAATCGACAACCTTGGGGCGGACCTCGATGCTCGATGCCGCCGGTGTGGTGCGCATCGGCGCAGTCCTGTTGGCAGTGACGCCGATCTGCACGGCCGCCACCTCCGGCGCGCCGCCGACCGGCGTCAGGGTCACGGCGGCCAGGTAGGGGCCGGGGTCCAGGCCCGTCGTGTCGATCTCGATGGGCACGGCGCAGACTCGGCCCGGCGGGCAGGAGAACCCGCCGCTTCGCAGGTTGACCCATGGCTGGGTGCTAAACATCTCGCCGCGCAGATAACCTCGCCCTCGATTGGCCACCTCGATTTTCTGCGGGATGCGCTGGCCTTCGCCCACGTTGGGCAAGCGGATGCTGGTGGTGCGCAGCTCCATTTTGCCGGGCGGCAGCGCCGACGGGTTGAGCCGCCGGACAAAGGCGTCGAGGGCGGCGTCGGGGCTGTGGGGCCACTGCTGGACCGCCGCCTCGGCCGCCTGGGCAGCCACCGGGTCGTGGAGTGCGTTTCGCAACCAGCGGACCAGCGTGCCGTCGTGCAAGATGCCGGCGGCGTAGGCCCAGTGTTTGACGGCCAGGGCGATCAATTCGTCGCGCTCGTCGGCCAGGTCGCCATCGGGAAAAGTGAGCGCGCGCAGCTGGCCGGCCTGACCGGCCAGGTAGCCCTCCAACTGCCGGCGGAACTCGGTCGCTGTGAGGCGGTCGTCCACGTCCTCGGCCAGGGCGGCGCGCAGCACATCGGCCAGGGCGGGCAGCAGCGCATCGAGTTGCGGATATTGCATCGGGTGGTCGCTGGGGTCGTCGTCGGTCAGCAGGTGATAGGCAGTCGCCGCCAGGGAATACACGTCGGAGCGGGGCACAGAGACGCCCTGGAACAGCTCGGGCGCGGCGTAACCCACCGTGCCAAAGATGCTGCCCGGCCGGCCCGACGCCCGCAGATAGCGGGTCTTGGCCGTGCCGAAATCGACGAGCACCGCCCGCCCACTGTGCTCGTCGACGATGATATTGCCCGGCTTGATGTCGTTGTGAACCACCGGCGGCTGGCGGCTGGCCAGGTACTCCAGCACCTGGCAGATCTCGATGGTGTAGCGCAGCACCTCATCCACTGAGCGAGGGCCGCCGGGAATGGGCTGCCCGGTGTCGCCGTCTTCGCGGGTCAGGCCGTGGCGCAGGTCCGGTCCCTCGATGTACTCCATGACCAGGTAGTTGTGGCCGCTCTCGGAAAAGTAGGCGTACAGGTCGGGGATGCCGGGGTGTTTCAGGTCGCCCAGGGTGCGCGCTTCGGCCTCGAACTGCTCGGCGGCCTTTTGTCGCTCCTCAGCGTCGAGGGGATCGTAATATTCGACGACCTCTTTGAGGACCGCCAAGCGGTCGAAGGCTTTGGTCTGGGCTACCAGCCACACGGCGCCCATCCCACCTTTGCCCAGGGGCCGCACCACGCGATAGGCGCCACCGTCCAGAAACTGGTCTGGCTGGAGGCGCGCCGCTGGGGCCGCGCCCAAGGGCGTCTGGCAGGTGGCGCAGTATCGAGCGCCGGGCCGGTTCAACCGCCCGCAGTTGGGACAGGGAATACTCAAGACTTGATCCTTAGTTCACTCGAAGCCAGCAGACCGGCGGCGTGGCCTGTCCTGTGCCGGCCGGGCACAGGGGAGCCGCCTGCGCTTGGAAACAAGCGATTTCACGCCTTCCCAGGCGATGGCCCCCGCGACGACGGCCAAGGCCGGCAGCAGGTAGACGGCCAGCACGGCCAGGGGCAATGCTTGGAAATAGCCTAGGATCCATTCGCCAAGCTCGGGCGCTGGGTCTTGCCAATTCCCCCACAGACTGACCATCACGCCAGCTAGTACTAACGTTTCCACCAACAGCACCCACAGCCCGGGGCGCGAGGCGACTAGGCTGCGAAAGGCCCGCGTCCAGAGCAGCACCCCGGTCCGCGCGCCGCGCCCGGCCAGGCGGCCCGTCCCCCGCAGACCGGCCGCGAGCCGCCGGCCGACTTCCTCGGCCAGGTTTAGCTGGGCCGTCACTGGGATGGAGATGCGCGCGCCTCGGCTAGGTTGGCAGCTGATGATGGCTTGGTGGTCCCGCTGGAAGGGAAACCGGATCGCATCCACCGAGACCATCAGAGTGACCTCGGCGCCCGCCAAACAGCCTACCTGGTCGCGCTCAAAGCGCAGCCAGGGTACCGAGGCGCTCAAGCTCGCCTGGGCGTAGCCCCGCGTCTCGTTGCGCAGCGTCAAGCGTCGGGACGCTGCTCGTCCCTTCGACACTGCCCCAAAATCAAGGCTGTCCGGCTCGATGGCCAGGCGCGGCGCGTCCAGCCGGGGATTGAGGCGGCGCAGGAATCCGTCCAGGGCCGCGTCGGCGTCCGGCTCCAACCGGGCTGACTTGGCCCGGTCCACCAGGTCATGGCGATTGCGGGCCCGGAACCAGCGGTCGAAATCGCCGTTGGCCAGATACTGGCGGGCCTCGGCCCAGTGCTGGTCGCTGAGCGCTGCCAATTCCTCGGTGGTGCGGGCCACGGCACCGCCCCGAAAGACGAACGGCTGGGCTGCTTCTTCGGGGATGAGCCATGCCTCCAGCGCCTGCCGGAATTCGATCGCTGTGCTGCGCCGGCCCACCTCGGGCCGCAGCGCCCGCTCCAGGGCGGCGGCCACCGGGCCGGGCAGTGTCCTCATCTCTGGAAAGTGGAAGGGGTGCTCGCCGGGGTCGTCGTCGGTCAGCAGGTGGTAGACGGTGGCCGCCAGGGCATAGACGTCGGAGCGGGGCTCGGAGCGACCCTGGTACTGTTCCGGCGGGGCATAGCCCTCGGTGCCAAAGAGGGTCGCACCGCCGGGGTCGAACCGCGTCTGGGTGGCCCACTGCAGGCGGGCCTGCGCCGTGCCGAAATCGACCAGACGCACTTCGCTGCTGGTTCCATCGACGATGAGGTTGGCGGGCTTGACGTCGTGGTGAATCACGGGTGTGGGCCTGTCGGCCAGGTACTCCAGTACGCGGCAGACGCGGACGGCATGGCGAATCACCCCTTCCGCTGGCAACGGACGAGCGGCGACCATGCGTCCCAAGTGGTCAATGTGGGTCACCGCCCGCTCCAGCGTCTCACCCTCGATGTATTCCATGACGATATAGTGCCGCCCCGCCTCGCTGAAATAACTGTAGATGCGTGGGATGCCGGGATGGCTGAGTTCCGATAGTAGCCGGGCCTCCGTCTCGAAGCGGGCTTGGGCCTCGAGGACCCCGTCGGGGTCGGTGGGATCGCCTGTCCTGACGCCCTCCGAACGAGTCGAAGAGTAGTAGTCGAGCAGTTCCTTGACCACGCACTGGCGGCCAAAGGCGTAGGTGTCGGCGGCCAGGTAGAGGGCACCCATGCCCCCTCTGCCCAGCGGTTCGGTGATGCGATACAAGCCGCCGCGCAGCATGTGGCCCGAACGCAGCGGCGTCCAGCGGCCCTCGCGCAGGGTCGCTCCGCACTTTTCACAGAAGCGGGCGCTGGGACGGTTAAGGTGTCCACAGCCTGGCTCCAAGCAGGGTTGCATCGTGTTAGGTATCAGGTATCGGGTACCAGGAATCAGAGAATCAGCTATCTACTACCCGGTACCTGATTCCCGATTCCCTGATTGCCTAGTTGCCGGTCTTGAGGACCAAGGCCACGCGCCCGCAGCGGATCTCGTCGCCATCGTTGACCGAGGTCCGGGTCTTGGGTGTGAGTTTCTGCTTGTTGACGAAGGTAAAGTTGGTGCTATCCAGGTCCTCGACAAAGTAGTTGCCTTCCTCAACGGTCAGCCGCGCGTGCTGCCGGGAGACACCGCCCTCCTCGCCGCCGTGGGGCGTCAGGTCGATCTCTGGGTAGATACCGCTGACCGGGTCCTCGCGGCCGATCAGGATCTCGTCACCTTCAGGAAGCGGGATCTCGGCGCCCGAAGCCACGACCACCAGACGTGGTCCCGCCGGTGCCACTGGTGGTGGCGCGGCCTCCGCTTCAGCGGGTACCGGTTCGGGTGCTGGAGGCGGGGGCGCCTCCAGTGTGGCTCCGCAGCTGCTACAGAATGCGTCGCCCGCTTCCACTTCCTCACCACAAGCTGGGCATGCGCGTGCCGCCGGCGCCGCCGGTGGCTCGGGTATTGGCGGCGTGTCAGCTTCCTCGGCGGCCGGCTCGGCCTCGGGTGCGGGTTCTGGCGGCGCTTTTTCTTCAACTGGCTCGGGCGGGGCGGAGGGTTGGGTCAGCGAGGCGCCACAGTCGGGGCAGAATTCCTCGTCCGCCTGGACCTCGGCGCCACAGGCGGGACAGGTTGGCTGTCCTTCGGCTCCTTCGGTTTCAATCGGAGTTGGCTCCTTGGCTGCAGGGGTGGGCTCAGCTTCCAGTTCTGGTGCAGGTTCGGCGGTCGGGGCGGGCGCTTCCAGCGGCGAGCCACAATAGTCGCAGAATGCCTCGCCGGGGACATTGCCTGCGCCGCAGGCGGGACAGATCACACTGCCCCCCGCCGGGGCGGGTGTGGGTGTTGGGGCAGCCGCTTCGGGTGCCGGCAACTTGGTGCCGCATTGGTCACAAAAAACAGCGCCCTCGCCTGTTTGATTTCCACAATTGGGACAAACTGCCATGGTTCGTTTCCTCCTCTAGAAGTACATGCTTGTGCCGGACTGCACGGCTGACATCCAATCGCGTCCTTGCGATCTGCCAAGAGCGGAGATAGCTCTACGGACTCAGGCGCTGGGTCAGCTTACGCGTCTGGTAGCGGAGCTTTTTGGTGCCATAAGATGACATTTGCCCGCTCTTTTCTAGGTTGTCGGCTTCTTCTATGGCTGATTGGGCCAAGTCCTCTTCGCCTAGCTCCAACAGGCGGGTCGCCGCTGCACGGAGCTTCTGGCTGGCTCCAGCGACATTGCCCATCTTGGCTTCCTCCAGGGCTCGCGTCTGGAGCTTGAAGGCCGTTACCTTTTCGACAATGTTCATGACTTCGGGCTCGTGTTGCTTGGCCTCGGTTGCATCGGCGGTGAAATCAAGCAAGATGTCAGTTTTGGCTTTTTCGCCGACGAGGTTCAGGCCGGGTACATCGTAATTCACCTCAACCTGGGCGATGCGGTAGCTGCCCGCCGATCGCGGGCTCACCAACAGCTCTACCAACAGGCTACGCGGCTGACCCTTCTCCAGCTCACCCAGGCTTACCTGTACGTCTCGCTTTGAGAGAGGGCGATAGCCCAAGTTGGAGATCATGGGCAGGACTTGCCACACCTGGCGGGGAGTGACGCCGCTGACCAAGCGCAGGATCATCTGGGCATTCTGCACCACTGTGTCCTGCATGGACTGGACGGCTTGGTCAAAGAAGTTCATGATCTTGTCGGGAGAATCAATAAAGTCCGCCACCCCCCCGCTGGCCTCAGCGATGTCGTCGAGTAGATCCTCGTTCCAATCATCGCCCAGGCCCAGAGCGTTGACGACGATGCCCTTGTCACCGGCCTGTTTGCCCAGCTTTTTGCACTGCTTCTCATCGCCAAAGGTCTGGCCGTCGGTCAGCAGCAGCATGCGGCTGACCTTGTCAGGCGCCAGGGCTTTCTCCAGTTCGGCTAGTCCCTGGCCCATGCCGCCAGAGATGGCTGTGCCGCCGCCATCACGAATGCGCTCTATCCGTTTTTTCAGATTCTCCTTCTCGCTGACTGGCTGACTCTTGGCGATCAGATACTTCTTGTCGCTGAAGGCGATGATGGAGATGGTATCCTCCGGCCTCAGGCGGTCGACTACCAGCTTGGCCGCCTCACGCAGGTTCTGGATCTTGGCACCCTGCATCGATCCGCTCTTGTCCAACACGAGGCTAAGGTTGAGCGGCATCTGGACCTGGGCCACGCTTTCACCTGGAATCATCTCGATGAGCAAATAGATCAACTGCTGCGTATCCATCACCGGCAGATGCGCTTTGTTCAGTCGACAAGCTAATGCTACGTCATTACCCATAGTGTTCCTCCTCATCATTGCGTTACCTATACGCAAAAGTGAGCGGTTTGTTTTGCTCGTGACACTTACAGGGGAGCGACGGGCGAATGGGCCGACGGAAAAGGTCCTTCGGAGCCGTCAACCTCGCAGAGCACCCCATCCTTCACTCTATCTGAACAACGATGACGCTGATGTTGTCGTCGCCACCGGCCGCGTTGGCTCGTCTCACCATCGTCTCACAGGCCATCTTGGGATCAGCTTCCTGCATGAGCACGTCCCCGATACCCTTGCTGCGGATCATTTCCCACAAGCCATCGCTGCACAGGACCAGCCGATCACCGTTAGACAGGGGCAGCATGTCGGTATCCACTTCCACCAGCGGCTTGTCGCCGATGCAACGATAGATGACGCTGCGGTGAGGATGAGTGTAGACATCCTCGGGCGCGGCTTCCCCGCTGGCGACCATACTGGCCACGACCGAATGATCGGCGGTCAGCTGCTCCAAGCCGTTGGCATTCCAGCGATAGGTGCGGCAATCGCCGACATGTGCCAGGAATAGCCGATCGTCTCGGACAAAGGTGGCTGTCAGCGTAGTGCCCATATCATTCTCCCGCTTCTTGCGCGCCAAATAGACCGCGTCGTTTGCTGCGGTGACTGCTTGGTGGAGGTAGGCGATGATGTCTTCATCCAGGGCCAGGGCGCTATTCATCTCGGGCAGGATAATTGTGCGTAGGACATGGTCAGCCAGCACCTGTAAGGCCAGCTTGCTGGCGACTTCGCCCCCTTCATGTCCGCCCATGCCGTCGGCCACGGCAAAGAGACCCTGCACCGGACCGGTCCGCGACCCGTAGGTCGGAGACAAGGTCAGGACCAGCAAGCTATCTTGGTTCGATCGCCGAACCTGGCCGGCGTGGGAGCAGTGGCCGACGAGCAAACGGGGGTTTGGAGGTGCAGGCAAGGCTTCCGGCTTGGTCTCGGGTTTCGGTTCTGAATCGGTGAGCAGTAGGAAGGTGCGGTCGTGGTGGGTTATTTGGGCAGCTACTTTACCACTGTTGGATGGATCCGTCTCTGTGTCTTGGACTTCCAACAGACGGACCTCTGGTTTGTGGTCCAATGAAGCGCCACACTGGGCGCAGAAAGCATCGTCTGGGGCGTTGTCCTCAAAGCCACACTGCCAGCAGCGCCGTAGATCATGGGCCAGGTAAAGGATTTCGTCCTCTTGCACATCCAGCACCTCGATCACGGTGTAGCGGTCGGCAATGGATGTCTCTATCTCCAGCGGGGTCAAGGGTTCGGCCTCTTCCCGCCAGAAGGCAAGGTTCTCCTCCTCGGAGTATGGGAGTGGCTTGTAGTCTTTGTCTTCTTCGGCCCAGGTCTCAGGCGGAGGGGGCTCCTCCCCTGGTTCCTCAACTTCAGCGTGCTCTTCCTCCTCTTCAGGCTCGGAGGGTGTCTCCACTGCTTCCGTGTCGGGTGCTGCTTCCTCGGTCGGCGCGTCCGTCATTTCCTGAACTGGTTCCCCTTTCTCAGGCGATACCTCATTTGGCTCCGGTTCGGTCGTGATGTCCTCGGGCATCAGATCGTCAAATGCCGCGCCACACCGGCGACAGAAGTAAGCTCCTTCCCGGTTGACCTCCCCACAGGCAGGGCAATTCATAGGAGTGTCCTCCTTCAGATTTCCCCTCACCGCAGTCTCCTTTCCCTGGATTCGGACTTGTCCTGTACGTGCATTGTCCTGCCCTGTTCTGCACCGTCCTGCACTGTCCTGCACTGTCCTGCGACCAGTACGGGCGACCAGTACGGGCGACCAGCACGGGCGACCAGCAGGGATGACGCTCAGGGCCGAGGACTGCGATTCCGCTCGGAGCAAGGGCCGAGCGATGCGGTGCTATCTCAGCCAGAATTGAATGACGATCAGACCAACTTTGATCCGGTCGCCATTGTGCAATCGATGGGCGCGATGGGGCGCCAACTGCTCGCCGTTGACAGTTGTGCCGTTGCTGCTGCCCAGATCGGTGATGAAATGGCCGCCACGCCCTTTGGTGATGCGCGCGTGGCGGCGAGACACATAGTCGCCATCGTCATAAAAGGTCATGTCAAAGTCGGGGTAGTATTCCTCAGCCTCACTGGCGCGGCCCAGCATCATCGGATTGCGGGCTATGGGCATTTCCCACGCCGCCCGCACCGGCTCGACGACGCGCAATATAGCTGGGCGCAGAGGCCCAAAGGAACGCCCACAACCGACACAGAATTGGGCATTCGCTTTGTTGACCCGTCCACAGGCCCTGCAAGATTTCGTGCTCGTAGGTGGCACCGCGGACTTTTCAGGGACTGCCACGGGCGCGATGTATGGCTCGGGCAACACCTTGACCAGCGCCTCGCGCAACTCCAACGCCGTTTGGAACCGCTTGTCGCGGTCGCGGTCCATGGCTTTCTTGATGATGGCGATGGTCTCCCCGGATACAGCGCCATTGTAGTTGCCCAAAGGCAACGGTTTTGAGGGCAAGAAGGCGGGTGTGGGCGCCATGTTGGCCAAGAGGTGATACATTGTCGCCCCGAGTCCGTAAATGTCGGAGCGGGCGTCGGTCTGACCTTTGCCCCACTGCTCCGGTGCGGCATAGTTTTCGGAGCCCATGGCCACTGTGTCGCGCTTCTTGCCCACTTTGTAGGTGCGGGCGATGCCAAAGTCGATCAGTTTGACCTGACCGGCGGTGGTGACCATGACGTTGCTGGGCTTCATATCGCGAAAGATGATGGGCGGGTGGCGACTGTGGAGATAGTGTAACGCGTCACAGAGCTGGAGCGCCCACTTTAGCACGTCAGTCTCCAAGAGAGGGGCGTTGGCCGCCTCGATCCGCTCTTCCAACGACTCGCCCCAGATGAACTCCATGACCAGGCAAGCGCGACCATTCTCCTCAAAAACGTCTGCAATTTTGGGGATGTTGGGGTGATCCAACGCACGGAGCAGTCGGGCCTCTTGCTCAAATAGCTTTCGAGCGGTTGCCTGTTCTTCCTTGTCCTGGGTCTGGGGGCACAATTCCTTGAGCGCCCAGAGCTTGCCGCTCTTGTGCGGCAGCTCTTCCACCTGATAGACCCAGGCCATGCCCCCGCCTCCAATCAGGCGGACGATGCGATATCGGTTCTTGAGCACAGTGCCGATGGCAAGTGGTTGGGTCATCCTGTCTCTCTCCAAAGACTCCCAGCCATTTTACCCCACGATGCCGCCCCACGTCTGACCTCAGAACGTCGTCACCTTGACAACGGATGTCAGACATGACATACCGCCTGATTGTATCATGCAATGAGACTAAAGGCAATGTCGGCGAACCAGGCTACGTCTCGAGCTAGTCCGGGATGATGATCTGGTCAGCGTCAGGCAGGGGTGGCGGGTAGCGCATATCCAACCCCTCCAGCGTCTCAATGATGGTCTGTGAGAC
>JASFTJ010000023.1:0-10584 GCA_050053615.1 Anaerolineae bacterium
CCTTCGCCCCGACCCTCTACCTGGGGCTGCACTTTACGACGACGGTCAACGCTACGCTGATCAACGGCCTGGGGCCACTCATCACGGGACTGCTGGCCACCCTAATGATCCGAGAACCGATGTCCCGTCGCCAGTTTGGAGGCGCAGTCGTCGGCCTGGTCGGCGTCACCATCTTGATTTCCGGCGGATCCCTTGCCTTCTGGCATCATGCGCAGGTGAACATCGGCGATCTCATCATGCTAGCAGCGGTGACGCTTTGGTCCTTGTACTCGATCTTGGGGCGCCGGGTCATGCGCTACCGTTCCTCCCTGTCAGCTACAGCCTTTTCTGCATTTCTGGGCCTTCCCCTTCTGCTACTCGGGGCCATATGGGAAGTGTGGGTCCTGCCGCCGAACCTCCGACTCAGAGTCCTCTTGGTCCTGCTGTACATCGGTGTCGCCCCGACAGTGATCGGGTTTCTGGCATGGAATGAGGGTGTGCGTCGTCTGGGATCCAGCGGCGCGATGGTTTTCTACAACACCTTGCCCTTGTACGGAGCCCTGATCGGGTTCCTGTGTCTGGGTGAATCCATCGGGCCAGCCTACCTGGTCGGCGGGGCGCTCATCATCGCTGGGGGCGTCTGGGCCGCGTGGAGTCGCTAAGCTCTCCTCGGCCGCCTTGTGTTCTGTGAACCATGCACCTCCGTCAGTGAGCCGCGCCTCGCGCGCGATGCCCGGCGATATCGCGTAGGGGCGCACCTCTGCTGCCCCAGCCCAACCGTATTGGTCTTGCTACGATTCACACGCAAAGGAGACAGGAATGCGCTTTGGAATCAATACGATGCAAAAGGAGACCCTCATCCCCCCAGGGATGTCCGTTGAGGAAATAATCGCCCACATCGCCAACCTCGACCACGCTGATCTGGCGCGACAATTCGTTTCATACGGCTTCCAGACCGTTGAACTCAGCGGCGACATGCCCCTGTTCCTGCCCCACAGCTTTGCGCCGCACACCATCGAGCAGCTGGCTGGGCTGCGGTCCGAGACCGGCTTGACCTACACCGTCCATCTGCCACTCTGGTCGGTGGAGCCCTCAACGCCGCTGGACCCGGTGCGGGAAGGTTCAGTGCGCGCCGTGGTGGACACCATCCAGACCACCCGCTCCCTGGAACCGGAATTCTATGTGCTTCATGCTACCGGCGCTTTGGCTGCCGAGTTCTACAAGATGGACCTGCCAGACTTGGCCAAGACCCTCATCCTGCGGCAGTTCCAGGGCCACGCCCGCGAGAGCATCCAAGCCATCCTGGCCGAGACCGGCATCCCCAGCCGCCAATTGGCAATTGAAACCATCGAGTACCCCCTTGACCTTACGCTGGAACTGGCGGATGAACTGGATCTATCCATCTGCCTGGACACGGGTCACATTTTGGCGGGCTTTTCCGGACCGGTGGAACTCTCGGACGCCCTGGAGCGCTGTCTGCCGCGTCTGGGCGAGATCCACCTGCACGATTGCCCCTGGCAAGGCCCGGAGGGAGAGATCGGCTACGGTCAGGATCACCAGCCGCTGGGCAAAGGCGACCTGGACGTCGCCCGCTTGCTCGACCGGCTGATGGAGGCTCACTTTACCGGCCCCATGATCTTTGAACTAGGTGTTGAGGACGCCTTGGCCTCGCTGGAGGTAATCCAGGCTGTACGCCCCGGCGTACTGCCAGCGCGAGCACTGGAGGAAGAACAATGAAGCAGGAAATGCGCTGGCACGACTACATCACGATCAATATCTTTTGGCTGGGAATCGGCGTCGCTTCGGGCACCATTACCCCCATCCTCCTGCCCTATCTAGTCGCTCTGTTTGCGCCGATGGAGCTAAAGAACACCTATCTTGGCGCCCTCCGCGTCATCGGTCTCGCCGTGGCCATGCTGGTCCAGCCGATGGCCGGCCTGCTCAGCGATCGGAACACCTCGCGATGGGGTCGGCGGCGCCCCTACATCTTTGGAGGCACGCTGTTCAACCTCCTCTTCCTCTCAGTCATCGGGGCCTCTCCCCTTTTCATAGGCTCGGCGCTGGATGATGTGACAAAACCCTTGCTGGGCGTAGGCGCTGCTTACGTTGTTCTGGTCATCGGGAGTGCGCTGCAGCAAGCCGCCGCCAACGTTGGTCATGGCGCCCTGCAAGGTCTGATCCCCGACCTCGTGCCGGAGCAGCAGCGGGGCCGGGCCTCGGGGGTCAAAGGAGTGATGGAGCTGATGCCCATCTTTTTTGCCGTGCTCATCGGGCCCCTGGTGGACGCAGGCAAGATCTGGCTGACTGTCGGCATCATTGGGGCTTCCTTTCTCCTGACCATGCTGATCACGGTTCTCACCGTCCACGAGGAGCCGCTGAGAGAAAAGCCCACAGAAAACATCCGAGGGCGGATTCTGCGCCTGATCGCGCTAACCGTCATTTTTGTGGTCGTAACGCAAACCGCCGTGTGGATCGTCCGCACCAGCGGCACACAACTGGCCCAACGCGGCGTCACAGCCGAAGTGCAGGTCGCCGTCGTCGGGCTCGCGGGACTGATCGGCATGGCCGGCTCGATTTTTGTGGGAGTGTACTTTGGCGCCTGGGTCGGCATCGGCGAGGAGGCCCGGCAGCAGACCCCCTTCATCTGGTGGGTGATCAACCGCCTACTGTTCCTGGCCGCGTTGAACTCTATCCAGGGATTCGCCCAGTTCTTTCTGGCCGACGTGCTTCACATCCCCAACGCCGCGACGGTGACCACCCAACTGCTAGCCGTCGTGGGCGTCTTTTTGATGATCACGGTCGTCAGCGGCGGCTACCTGGCTGACCGTCTGGGCCGCAGGCGTCTCGTGGCCGTCTCGGGTCTGATCGCCGCCGGAGGCACCATCCTGCTGCTCTTTTCCGCCAACATCCCGCTGGTGCTGGTCAGCGCCAGCATCATCGGCATTGGGGCCGGCATCTTTTGGGCCTCAAGCTGGGCGCTGGGCACCGACCTGGCCCCCAAAGCGCAAGCAGGTCGCTATCTGGGCATCTCTAACCTAGCCGGGGCAGGCGCTGGCATCGTCGGCGCCGGTATCGGCGGGCCGATGGCCGATTTCTTTAACGCCATCCAACCGGGACTGGGCTACCTGGTCATCTTTGCCCTCTACGCCGCGCTCTTTCTCCTGTCCGTCGCCGCCCTCACACGGGTGAAGGTACAACCATAGACAAAGGTGGACACAATGAGAACCTTGCACGTCGTCTCCCACACCCATTGGGACCGCGAATGGTACTTGACCTTTCAGCAGTTTCGCCTTCGGCTCGTCCGCCTGATCGATCGCTTGCTCGATCTGCTGGACAGCAACCCCGAGTACCGCTTCTTCACCCTGGATGGACAGACCATCCTCTTGCGCGACTATCTCCAGATCCGACCCGAACAAGAGACCCGCATCCACCGGATGGTGCAGGACGGCCGGCTGCTCATCGGTCCCTGGTACATCCTACCCGACGAGTTCCTCGAAGGCCCAGAGGCCATGATCCGCAACCTGTGTTTCGGCCGCCGAGACTGCCGTCGCTTTGTCAAAGAACCCCAGCCGATGGAGCGCATCGGCTATCTGCCCGATCCGTTTGGACACATCAGTCAGTTGCCGCAGATCGCCGCCGGGTTCGGGATGGACGCCCTCTGCTTCTGGCGTGGCGTAGGCCAGGCGCCGACCGAGTTCCGTTGGGCTTCCCCCGATGGCACGGAGCGCCTGGTCCTGCACTTGCGTGAGTCGTACTCCAACGGCGCGTGGCTGGCCTCCGACAAAGAAGGGTTCACCCGCGACCTGGAGGCCGAACGGGACGCCTTGGCCCCGCACGCCGCGACCTCCCACCTGCTGATCCTGAACGGCACCGACCACATGGAGCCCCGCCCCGACCTGCCTGACCAACTGCGGGCCGCCGAGGCAGCACTCGGCGACCGCGTTATCCACAGCACACTGCCGGCATACCTGTCCGCTGTCCAGGACGAGCTTGGCGCGAATGGCATGGCCGCCCTGCCGCTCCTCCAAGGCGAGCTGCGCTCCCCGGAAAGAGCTCATCTGCTGCCTGCCGTGCTCTCGACGCGGATGTGGATCAAGCAGTGGAACGCCCGCTGCGAGACTTTGCTCACCCGTTGGGCCGAGCCCTTCTGCGCCCTGGCCGAGCAGCTCACCGGCGACACCGGCCATCGCGGCTTCCTGCACGAAGCGTGGGATTGGCTGCTCCAGAATCACCCCCATGACTCGATCTGCGGCTGCTCCGTGGATCAGGTTCATCGCGAGATGCGCGCCCGCTTTGCCTGGAGTGAGCAGATCGCCCAGGAAGTGACCCAGGGTAACCTGGAGCAAATTGCCTCTTGCGTCAACACCCAGTACTCAGCATCCGACAACCGATCGCTACCCCGCATCATCGTCTTTAATCCCAACGCCTTTCCCCGCACAGATCGGGTCCACGTCCGAGTCAAGCCCACGCCGCTGGCAGAATGGACTCTGCTGGACGCCGACGGCCAGCCCGTGCCCTGCCGCCTCCTTGATCGCCGCGTTCTGGAACAGCTCAATGCTGTGATGAACCGCGAGACGCTGGCCGGTTGGCTGGCACAGGTCGCGGCTGGTGAGAGCCGCATCTTTGCCAATCTCTACTTTCACCACCTGAACATCCGGGTCGAGGAGAGCATCGCCCATTTGGACATCACAGTAGTCCCCGAGCCGTCCAAGGCCAGCATAGATGCTCTGAACCGCATCCGTGTGTTACTGGCCGACCCGCAGATCCACAACTTTTACGTCCGCGTTGTGGAGGACCTGGGCCTGGATGTGGAAATCCTTGCCCGCGACATCCCCAGCTTGGGCTACCAGCAGTTCACCGTGTCCAACCCTTCGACTCCGCCCAGGACAGAGGCGCAATCCCCAGGTCTCCAATCCACCCATCGACCAACCTACCAAGCCGCAACTTTCATCGAGAACGAGTTCTTCCGAGTAGAGGCCAATCCCAGCGACGGTACCCTGAACATCTTTGACAAAATCACGGGGATGACGCTGCATAACGTTCACCGCTTCGTAGATGGCGGCGACCGGGGCGACGAGTATACCCACTGCTCGCCAGAGAACGACTTTGTTGTGGACGCTCCGGCCGAGGAAGCCGTCATTCGTCGCATAGACGACGGTCTCGGATCGACGTTGCAGATTCACTTGATGTATCGCCTGCCGCGCGCACTGGCTGAGGGAGACCGCTCCCGCCGCAGCAGCGACTTTACGGACGTTCCCATCACCAGCTGCGTCACCCTCACGCCGGGTGTGCGTCGCGTCAAATTCGAGACAACCGTGGTCAACCGCGCCAAAGACCATCGGCTGCGGGTCCACTTTCCCACACCCATCGCCACCGACCACTCCTGGGCCGAGAGTCACTTTGACGTCGTAGCACGCCCCAGCGCCCCGCCCACCGAGACCGACGGCTGGGCCGAGCAGCCGGCCTGCACCCACCCTCAGCGCACCTTTGTGGACGTGACCGACGGCGAGCACGGCGTCCTACTCGCCAATCGGGGACTGCCCGAGTACCAGGTCTTGCCCGGCCAAGACGACGCGCCAGGCGTAACCCTGGCCCTGACGCTACTCCGCTCCACGGGGTGGCTCTCGCGCGGAGACTTGCCCAACCGCGACGGCCACGCCGGCCCCGCCTATCCCACGCCCGAGGCCCAATGCCGTTCCACAGAGCTCACGGGCAGTCTCGGCAAACACACCTTCCGCTACGCCCTGGCGCCCCACACCGGCAACTATCAAACCGCTTACCGCGAGGCCCACGCGTTCAATGCGCCGTTGCGGGCCGTCTGCACCGACGCCCACGACGGTCCGCTGCCAGCCAGCGGCAGCTTTGTGACGGTGACACCGGCCGCCGTGGTACTGAGCGCACTCAAGCCGCCTGAGGAAGGCGTGGGGTTGATCCTGCGCGTCTACAATAGCGCCCCCGTGCCGGTCAAAGCTCAGCTCAAACTGTGGCGCCCGTTCCACAAAGCCAGTCTCACCCGGATGGACGAGCAGAGCACCGGACAGCCCTTGGCCACAGAGACCGACACACTGAGACTCGCGCTGCGGGCCAAAGAGATTGCCACCGTGCGATTTACAATGGAGGCAGACATCCATGACCTGGAAACAGACAATTGAGGTCTATGAACTGCTAGACAGCGCCATGGTCAGCGGCGAGGCGGTAGCCGCCCTTCTCCAAAAGCGCGGATTGCAGGTGGAGGTTTTTCCCGTGCAAGGGCACAAGGGGACCACCGACTTTGTCCGTGCCGTCGTCCCCGGCACAGAGAGCACAGCACCTACGCTGGGCATCATCGGCCGGCTGGGCGGCATCGGCGCCCGGCCGTCGACGGTTGGCCTGGTGTCCGACGCCGATGGAGCCATCACTGCTCTCGCCTGCGCCCTCAAGCTGGGCGACATGGCCCACGCTGGCGACCGCCTGTCCGGCGACGTCATTATCTCCACCCACGTGTGCCCCAGCGCGCCCGTGATCCCTCACGACCCGGTGCCCTTTATGGGCGCGCCGGTAGACATGGCAACCATGAATCGCCACGAGGTTCGGCCCGAGATGGACGCCATCCTGTCGGTGGATACGACCCGGGGCAACAGGGTCATCAACCGGCGGGGGGTTGCCATTACGCCCACAGTCAAAGAAGGCTACCTCCTCAAGGTCAGCGCCGACCTGTTGCGCTTGATGTCCTATGTGACCGGGCAGCTACCAGCCGTGCTTCCCCTCACCACGCAGGACATCACCCCCTACGGCAATACCTTGGACCATATCAACAGCATCATGCAGCCTGCCACCGCGACCGATGCCCCTGTGGTTGGTGTGGCTCTGACCACGGAAACGACGGTACCCGGCTGTGCCTCCGGCGCGAGCCAGGTGGTGGACATCGAAATGGCCGTGCGCTTTTGTATCGAGGTGGCCAAAGCGTTTGGGCGCCAAGCATGCACCTTCTATGACGCAAAGGAGTTCGACCGGCTGGTGACGCTGTACGGTTCGATGAAGCACCTGCAAGGGATGGGGAAAGAAACATGCTGAGAAAACGCCGGTTTGACTTCCGACCCATCAGTGAGTATAATCAGAACACCGCAGTCTCCGAGCAGAGCGGGCTCCCATGCCCGCGATGAGCAGAACGGGCTCTCACGCCCGCGATGAGCAGAAGGGGCTCCCATGCCCGCGATGAGCAGAACGGGCTCCCATGCCCGCGATGAGCAGAACGGGCTCTCACGCCCGCGATGAGCAGAGCGGGCTCCCATGCCCGCGATGAGCAGAACGGGCTCCCACGCCCGCGATGAGCAGAACGGGCTCCCACGCCCGCGATGAGCAGAACGGGCTCCCACGCCCGAGAAACGGCGGCGAAGCGGCGGAGCCGCCTCTGCTGGATCGTTGCGGTCTACTGACAATCAGACCAAGTAGCAGCTGCGCCCAAAAGAGGCAGTCAGAGGACATCATGTCCGGATCGGCTTCTGCACGGAGTATCCCCAGGACCGCGCAGGAGTGCATGAGGCGCGAACGATGGAGAATTACTGCAATTTCGACATTGTGATTGATGGCAAAGCGGGCCACTATACCGTCTGCGCTACGGCGCCCGACGGTGGACGAACCCAGCCCGAACCGCTGCGACAGATCAGCGACGACGCCACGCGCCCACTCTTCGCTCAACTTCGCTCCGGCTCGGGGGTAACGGCCGAGGCCCTGGCCGAACTGGGCATCCGGATGTTTGACGCCCTGTTCACCCGAGACGTCAGCAGGACCTACACTGCCATCCAGGCCGACCTGCCTCCAGACCAGCAGCTCCGTTTGCGGCTCGTCGTCCGGCCGCCAGAGCTGGCCGTTTTGCCCTGGGAATTGCTATACGATCCCCAAGAGCGCACCCACCTATCCACCTCCCACGGCTGCCCGCTGGTGCGCTACCTGGAAACGGGCAAAAGCTTTCAAGCCGAGCGCATCGAAGGCCCCCTGCACGTCCTATACGCCAGCGCTGAGCCTAAGGACCAGCGTGACCTGCACCTGCACAAGAGCTTGCGCAACCTCCGGGCAAGCCTGGCCGATCTGGAAACACAGGGGCAAGTCGAACTACAGGTTTTGGAGCACGCCACATCCAAGGGACTTCAGGAGGAGCTGGGTCGGGGCCACCACATCTTTCATTTCGACGGGCATGCCACCTTTGACCAGGACCAAGGCTACCTCATCCTGGAAAAAGATCGCCAGTCAGACCCCTTTCCAGGAAACCTGCTGGCGAGCTTTGTCGCGGGGAAAGGGCTGCGACTCGTGGTGCTCAACGCCTGTGAGACGGCCTCCGCCGTACCCGCCGATCCTCTGGCGGGCGTGGCCCAACAACTCGTCGTAACCGGACGCTTGCCGGTCGTGGTTGCCATGCAGTTCCGCATCATGAACAGAAGCGCCGCCGCCTTTACCCAGCAATTCTACGGCGCGCTGGCCGCCGGCTTTGCCATCGAGGGAGCCGTGGCCGAGGGCCGTATGGCCATCATGAGAAACTTGGGGATCGAATATCGGGACCACATCGACTGGGCAGCGCCCGTGCTGTTCATGCAAACGGCGAAGAGCCACCTGTGGGAACGCCCCGCCGTGGAGCTCGAACGCAGGCGGGCGATCAAGCTGAGCGGCGTGCCCGAACCGCCCCCCTACTTCCTCGCCCGTCCCGCGGCGCTTCAGGCGCTGAAAGCGTTGGTGTTGGGACAGACGAACGCCCCGGCGGCCGTCGCCGATCGGACGCCCCGGGTGGGGCTTTGCGGCATGGGCGGCACAGGCAAGACGGTGCTAGCCGCTGGCCTGGCCCGCGATGGTACAGTGCAACAAGCCTTTCCTGACGGCATCTACTGGCTGGTGTTGGGTCAAGAACCCAAACTCACCGCACGGCAGGCGCAACTCGCCCGCGCCCTGGGGGAGCCTACCCCCCGCTTTGACGACTCTGAACAGGGCAAGGCATGTCTAAGCGAGCTACTGGACGGCAAACGCTGCCTGCTGGTGCTCGACGACGTGTGGGATGTCCGCCACGTCGCCCCCTTCGAAGCGCTGGGACCCGACTGCCTGATGCTGGTCACCACGCGCGACGCACAACTCCTCACCGCATTGGGTGCGAAGGAGTGTCGCCTGGATGTGCTGGATGACGAAAGCGCCCTGAAGCTATTGGCCGATTGGGCAAGTCAAAAAGTCAGCGACCTCCCCCCCGAAGCGCTGCAGACTGCCCAGGAGTGCGGTAATCTGCCGCTCGCCTTGTCCATGGCCGGGGCGATGGTCCGGGGCAAACCGGATCGCTGGCGGAACGTGCTACACCGGCTGCAGACCGCCGACCTGGCCAGGATCCGGCAGCAATTCCCCGACTATCCCTATCCAGATCTATTGCGGATGATCGAGGCCAGCGTGCAAACCCTCGAGCCGGACGTCCAAAGCCGCTACCTAGAGCTGGCCGTCTTTTCCAAAGACACACCCGTCCCCGAAGCGGTCCTGGGGACCCTCTGGCGGCCGGCAGGGCTGGACGCCTACGATGTGCAGGATGTCATAGACGTCTTGGTGGACCGTTCCATGGCCCACAGGGACAAGGCAAACCGTCTCGCGCTGCACGATCTCTTGCACGACTATGTGCACATTCAAGCAAAGGACCACCTGCCCGCTCTGCATAATCGCCTGTTGCAAGCTTACGCCAACCAATGCCCTGGCGACTGGCCTAGCGGCCCCAACGACGGCTATTTCTTCCAGCACCTGGCCCATCACCTGAAAGGCGCCGAGCGGGAAAAAGAGTTCTACGCCCTGCTGACTCGCTCCCCGGACTGGATGGAGCACAAATTCCTGGCCTGCGCCGGCGACACCGCCTACTTGGCCGACCTGAAACTGGCCCTGACCGATTTTGCCGACCCGCTGACGCCTGCCCAATTGCAGACGTTGGTGGGGCTGCACACTGCACAGCGAGTGGTGCACGAGCGGGTCAGGACCTACTCGGATGCCGACCTGAAAACGCTGGTGTGGCTGGATCGCGGAGCCGAGGCGCTCAGCCACACGCGCCTGCGCGCGAGCGCCTGGGGCAGGCTCCGGGGCTTGTTGGCCATCTGCCACACCCTGCGAGAAAAGGGCCGCCCGAATCCGGCCTTGCTGGATGAAGCAGCAGAGGCCGCCTCTGAAATCCAGGCCGGTGAGGGATGGGCGGCAGCACAGGGCGCCCTGGCGGCAGCCCTGGCCCAAGCCGGACGCTTCACGAAAGCACGGAAGACAGCCGACGGCATAGAGGATCGTGAGCAGCGGGCGTCGGCGCTAAGCGAGCTGGCAGCCGCGCTGGCTCGATCCGGGCGTTTTGTCCAAGCGCGAAAGACAGCCTCGCAGATCCGGGACCCTGCGCTGGAAGCCTCCGCCCTGAGCATACTGGGGGCCGCGCTAGTCAAGGCCGGACGTGACGATGAAGCCGACACAGCCTTCAAGCAGGCACAAGAGACGGCCTGCGGCATCCAGGACGACGAGAGGCAAGCGTCGGCGCTGCGGGATCTGGCCGCAGCACTAACCGAGGCAGAACGACTTGACCAGGCTCGAGGGGTGGCTCAAAAGATCGAATCCTACGAATCTTGGGTGGATGCCCTT